>JAQCEY010000005.1 GCA_027620075.1 Pseudomonadota bacterium
TGAGGCTGCTTTATTCGACCAAGAACAACAGCAACAACAAACAGGTGCAAGACTTGCCGCACTTGAGGCTCGTTTAGGTCTTCAACCTGCCGTTAATATTACTCGTCCCGGTGGTGAGGCTGCTTTATTTGACCAAGAACAACAGCAACAACAAACAGGTGCTAGACTTGCCGCATTAGAGGCTCGTTTGGGTGTTAGAAATCAGTAATCGATTTTAAAAAATTGTCGTTCGCCGGTGTTATTCCGGCGAATGACAAAAAATTCAAGGTATGAATTCGGTTTGTTAGAGCAACGGCTTAGGTAGCGATAAAAAATATATTTTATAATAAAGAGGGTTGATATGAAAGTTAGGTTAGCTGAGGCAGAATTTACCAAAGATTTTGAATTTGATTACGATAATTTACAAGAGCAGTTACACGCACAGCGTCTTTCACGTTTTGCGGTTATTTGTGCTGCCATAAGTGATAATAAAAATGAGCTTGCGAAGATAAAAGAGGCTTTCCATCAGGTTATGGATATGGACGGGGAGCAGCGAAAGTTCTTTTTGGACGACCCTGCTTTTGTAAGGTGGCTTGATTGTCTGACAATGGCGGTTAAGAACTCTCCGGAATCATTATTCTATGTTCAGGAGCTGGCAAATAAACTCGACGGATTAATGGAGCGTATAGAAAAACGCCGAAATAAAAACGGCTTTACGTATATTAAAGGTACTTCTATCTTGGTTCAAAGACTTGACCTCGACCCGATTATAAAAGAGGCAACTCCTCCGACTTATGATTTTGAAATGCTTGAAAAAGCCTATTCTCCTTCAAGTACGGTGTTACCGACTATGGAGCAGTTTAACGATAATATTGGTCTTGCTTTCAAAGAAATTAAAAAATGTGACCCTAAATTATTCGAACTAGTGCAATCTTTAATTCAGATTATAGGGTACACTCCCGATGCTACTTTCCGTAGCTGTTCGGCATCACGTTATCAGGGGGTGGTATATTTATGCGGTGTAGAAAACTCTTTAATAGATTTGGAAGAATCTATCGTACATGAAGCTGCCCACCAGCTATTATATAAAATAGCAGAGTTGCACCCGATTACAGGCGAAGACGCTGAAAAAGAGGCGGTGTATGAGCTGCCGTGGTCAGGCTCAAAACGTAATTTATTCGGCTATTACCATGCTTTCTTTATTTATTTGCAACTGGTAAAATATTTTGACCACAGGGCTAAAACAGCAGGTGATGAAACCGCATATCTTGAAAGAAAGCGTGAGCTTATCCATCGCGGATTAATGGTGGCAGCAAGAGACCTTGCCTATGTTCCGGGTATGACCGAATATGGAAGAAGTCTGTATAACCATCTGGTTGATGAAATAAACGCTCTTTACCAAACTCCCGTTCTATCTATAGTGAAATAATAGTTTTTTATTGTCATGAGCAGTAAAAGAATATGAAGGTAAAATATAAATATGGCTAAAAAAAGAAAAACCGAAAAAAAGCAGGAAGTAACGCAAGAACAGCCGGAACAGAAAACCTTTTTTCTCTATGAAAATACAAATGCCGATAGCATAAAGGAAAATTATGTTATCGGTAGCCACATAGGTGCAAAAATAGGTGAGGATAAAGTTACCGTTGTAAATCTTATTAGCGGAGAAAGAATTGAGTTTGATGCCGATATAGCAAAGCTTATCGAATATTTTTTAGTTCCTAAACCGTTGGATTCGGTATTGTCACATTGTGATAGTGAGGAAACAGGAGAAGACTATCTGCTAAAATTATACGCAGCTGTCAAGGATTTGATAGAGATGGACGCACTTGTTGCATCTTCAAGGGAATCAGGTCCGGGACCCGTTCCAAAGCAGTTGCCTGAAGGGTGGTATGATGCCTGTAATTTTATTCAGGCAACTCGCACAGGAAGTCAGGCAAGGTATCTTACACAAGAGGAACTGGCTCATTTACATGTCCGTGACCTGATGAGAGGAAGGCAACCTTCGTGTTTTTATGACAGGGGCGACCTTCCGTTCTTCGAGTTACCGAACCCTATTCCTATTTTAGATAAATATGCCGAACAAAATAAAAATAATTTTATGTCTGTTTTGTTCGGGCGGCGTTCAACAAGGCGTTATTCTGACAAACCTGTTTCATTAGAGGAACTTGGAACGATACTATATTTAAGCTGGGGAGCGACGGCGTTGATGAATAATCCGCTTGGCGACCACTTTGTAAGGAAGGTATCGCCAAGTGGCGGTTCGTTACACCCTATAGAGGTTTATCCGGTTATCAGCAATGTTGAGGGGCTTCCACCCGGCTGCTATCATTATTCGGTTAAAAGGCATGGTCTTGAGCAGATTATAGCATGTAATCCTAAAGAATGGATGGGTACGGCATGTGGCGGACAGGAATGGATAGCCGAATGTCCGGTTTCTTTCCTGACAACGGCTTTTTTACCCAGAATGGCATGGAAATATGATTTTTCAAGGGCTTTCAGGGTCGTTATGGCAGATGTCGGGCATACAAGCCAGACGCTGCATCTTAGTGCAAAATGGTTAGGGCTTGGCAGCTTTACCACATGTGCTACAAGAGATGAGATATTCGAGGAATATCTGGGGCTAGACCGTTTAGTTGAGCCTGTTATGATGGTAAACGGCATAGGACATATTGAAAAGGATGTATTGTCACATGAAAGACCAAGAAGTGAAACAGTCTCTGAATGACGATAATTATATGTTGTTCCCCGATGAAAGAGAGGGTGAAAAGACTAACAATGCAGATGTAGCTTTAGAAGAGGTAACTCCTCTAAAAAGCCTTATCGGTAACATGAACGAGGCGGACTTCTTTTCTGATATCTGGGAAAAAAAATATAAGACGGTTAATAAGTCCTTTGATTTTGCCAAGCTGTTCGATATCGGGCATCTGGGACAAATGCTCTGCGTGCCAAGACCCGAGATAAAAGCCAATATAACCATGGGAAAAATGGTTGATGGCGAATATCACGGAGTGGTGGTATCGCTTGAGGACGGCAGTGCCGATATGTATGAGATATACAGGTTATGGGCAGAAGGTTACTCGTTGATAGTTCCGGAGCTGCATAGAAGGTGGGAGCCGATAGTTGAATTTACGAACAAACTCTCCGAACAATTTGGTTTTAAGGTGGAAGCTAATTTATACTATACTCCGTCTAATGCTGTTGCATTCCCTGCACACTATGATACGCATGACATCTTTGTGGTGCAGATATCAGGTGAAAAAAAATGGTATCTTTATAAATCAAGAACTAAACTTCCTTTGAAAAGTCAGCGTTATGATATTGAAGATATTAATTTAAAAAAAGACCTTGCGGCTAAAAAGAGTCAAGTAATCCTTAAAACCGGTGAAGTTATGTATTTACCGAGGGGACAAGTACATTCTGCCGAGTCCGGTAGTTCGCCTTCGATGCACCTGTCGATAGGGATACATTCCGTCAGGTGGCTGGACATATTAAATGAAATAGTAGGGCATCATGCCGCTTCCTCATTGTTCTTGCGTAGTGCGGTATCTCAAGAATGCATAAAGAACGGTATTAACAAGGAAACGATAACCAAAATTACGGATATCATTGCCGATACTCCTAAAAACTGGCAGAAAATATTAGAAGAGCTTACTTATAAAACATAATAAAGTAAGCTCTTTTCGGCTATTAAAACCTAGTTCTACCTTTTTTATTAGAGTATTTTTGTGCAAATGATTCTTCAGATGAATGAGAGCCGGAGTCATCGCTCGGTGCGTATTCGCTACCGCTTTCATTTTTGGCAGATGCTTTAGAATTGGCACTTTGCCGAACCTGTTGAGCAAAAGAAGCAGTCGGTTTTTGCTCCTCTCTTTCACGTTTTCGGGAAGTTTCGGTACTATCTGTACGTTGTTGGGTAGCTTGCTCAACATGGAAAGTGTCAATTGTTGTTTTTCTTTTTCCGGAAGCAGGATATTTGTCTCTCAAGAATTGTCCGGCTTTATTATATATTAAGCTCAGGTCTTTTTTATCTGTTAAATTTAACTCTTTCCATTCTTTATTGCCTAGGGTTGTTTCTTTTTTAAACCCTGCTATCTGACCGCCATCTAACATTTCCTGTAATGCTTGGTATAATACCGTTCTTTTGGGTGATTTTTTGGCGGTTAAATATTTTTCTGCGTATTTATCCAGACTGTCACGAAAACGTACATTAGCCGGATTGTCGTTTACTCTTCCCCCACGACCAAATAGAACATACTGAGAATCATCTTTTTCGCCTGAAGTTTGAGGTTTTTGTAATACTGGAAGGCTAGACACCCTCATGTCGTTTTTGTTTATAGCAGGTTTTTCTTCTGTCGAAGTTCCCCTATCTCTTTTTGTAGTAGCTGCCGAGTTTTGAACGTATATGTTATTATTATCGCCATAGAAATTCATGGTTACCTGTTGCTGTGCTGCGTCAAGTGGTTTTCTATTTTGCGTATTGTCGGTTTTTATTGTGGCATCATCATCAATTTCCGTGGCGGTGGCTACATATGCTGCCGGTTGTGTATTTGTTTGTGATGCGGATTGGTTTTTTACGACCATACGATCAATTAATTCGTTTGCAGCAACTATTAAGACAGGTGAGATGTTAGGGTCGTTCTGTCTTTCGGCAACCCGGTTCGTATCGTTTCGTGCTTGCTCTTGTATCTCGTAATCACTTTTTGAGGAAGTAATTTTTTGAGCTAGCCTGTATATTTGGCGGACATATCTTCTTGAAATTTCGTATTGTTGTCTTAACTCATCAGGAGCCGCTCTCGTTCTTGATGCTTCACGATTTATAACGTCATTATATTGTTGGGTAAATTCAGGTGAGAATTTAGATTTGCTTGACCATTCTCTTGTATTAATACCATATAAGCCGACTATTCCCGCATCATCAAGTGCGTTTTTTATTTTTGCCGTTGCATTGTATCGCACCTTACTATTAACAAAAGTATCATAAGTTTGTGATGAATCTATAGCCGGTACCGATGCAACAGATGTATCTGCCATCGGTTTTTGACCTATCATAACACCGTCCACATCATCCCACAAAATCGGGTTATGCTCATCTATTGAGGACGTTACCGGTCTTCTAGTATATACTGAAAATGCCGAACCGGCATTATTTGATAAAGGTTGATTGCTTCGAGCAGGTTGTGCGGTTACGGCTTTTTGTTGGTTTTGATACTGCTCTAAAGGACCAAGTTGAGTATCATTTTCTATCCAGTCAATATTTATACTATCAAACTTATCAATTGAATAAGCCTCTTGTTTACTATCCTGATGCTCTTTTGTCATAATATAACTCCCAATATTGTTGTGCCGTTCTTTTTTGTCACGGCAATATAGCAGAATATTACAAAACTTGAAAGTATTTATTAATTTTTTAATAAAGCATTAGTTTATATCGTTAGCTTTTAGCTTTTTGATATTATTGCCGTGTATATAAAGTAGTGCCAATGCACTTGAGGCTTTTCTTGCAAGTTCTCCGCTTGAACGGCTGGTCAATATTATAGGAACCTTTGCGCCCATTACTACGCCGGCTACCGATGCACCTGAAAATAATGTAAGCTGTTTCAATAATATATTGCCTGATTCAAGGTCTGGGACTACCAGTATATCTGCCTTTCCTGCAACCTGAGAACGGATATTCTTTACTTTAGCCGCCTCAACGGAAACGGCATTATCAAATGCAAGAGGGCCGTCAAGTAAAGCTCCGGTTATCTGCCCACGCTCCGCCATTTTACATAAAGCCGTAGCGTCCAGTGTGGACGGTATTTTTTCATTAACCGTTTCTATAGCAGATATGATAGCTACACGCGGAGTTCCAAAATCAAGCGAGTGGAAAAGGTCTATCGCATTTTGTACGATATCTTTTTTATCCGAAAGCGTAGGTTTAATATTTATTGCCGCATCGGTAATGAATAAAGGCTTAGGGTATGCCGGTATATCTGCCATAACCACATGGCTTACTCTTCTGCCTGTGCGTAGACCTGTATCTTTTTTAATAACCTCCAATAGAAGCTCGTCAGTGTGTATTTTGCCTTTCATCAGGGCTTCCACCTCACCACGCCTTGCCAGCAAAACGGCTATCTCGGCAGCGGCATGGCTATGCTCGGTCGGGACAAGTCGGTATTTTGAAATATCCAGCTTCTCTTTTTTTGCAATATCCCTTATTTTTGCTTCCGGTCCTACCAATATAGGTTCTATAAGACCTTCTTCGGCAGAGGCTATTGCCCCTTTTAAAGAGTTAGCATCAACAGGGTGAACTACTGCCGTTTTTATCGGTGAATGACCTGCTGCCATACAAATAATGCGATGGTAATTAGGGCATTCTTCCCTGCTATTTGAAAGTTTGATATCAGGCAGCCTTATTCTCTTACGGCTGACTTTTTCTGTAGGAGCTATAACTACCGCTTCTCCTTTGATAACTTCCTTACCGTTTTGGTTAACGCATAAACAATCCAATGTAACTATATTCTTCGTTTTTTTCTTTGATTTTACAATTACCCTTGCCGTTATGGTATCACCGATGGCTACCGGCTTTAAAAATTGAAATGTCTGGTTTAAATATATAGTGCCGGGACCGGGGAGTTGAGTACCTAAAACCGTAGAGATGAAAGAACCGCTCCACATGCCGTGTGCTATGATTTTATGGAACATATCGCTTTGTGCGTATTCTTCATCAACATGGGCGGGATTTACATCACCCGACATGATAGCGAAAAGGTCGATATCCTTTCGGGTCAGCGTATGTTCTATTGAGGCTGTGTCCCCAATTTCGATTTCATCGAATGTCTTGTTTTCTATATAGCCGTTCATACTGCCTCGCTAATTATCACTGTTCTTTGTTATCGTCTTTCCATGTAAATCCCAAAATTCCTGCATCGCAATAAATGTAAATGCTACCGACCACCCTATCAATACCAGACCGTTCAGTGCCTCAACCCCTACAAGTAGATGCAGTCCCTTTTGGGGAAATACATCCCCTAAACCCAAAGAGGAATACGTCTCCGCTGAAAAATACAGATATGTAAGGAATATATCCTCATGTTCACCACCAATGCCTCCAAGACCGGTTTTTGACATAATCCAGAACGTAAAACCGTAAATCCATACCGCAATAGTATGACCCGCAAAAATTGAAAGAACTACTATGATGACTTTTTTACGGGGAGCAAGGCTCAGCTTTGGCAACAACGCCCATGTAAGACGCATTATCTCATAGTAGATTAGGGTTGTAGTTATGACAAGTATAATACTTATCAGACCGCCAATTAAATGAACCATATATTACCTTTCAACATCAATAATAAGCAGAAATACTATACTTGCTTATCCTTTTGAAATAAGCAAGTATAATGTAATCCACGCCTTCATGAGAGGAGCTATTATAATTTTCAATGACGAATAACGAAAAGGCTATTATATAAATATATTTTTTAAGGTATTTGTTATATGATAAAAAACTGAAAGAGTGGGTAATATGAAAAGCATAAATCCATATAGTAATAAAATTATAAGTTCTTATGGCAAAATGAAAGACAGTGAAGTTTTGTCAATCATAGAGTCTATGCACAGCTCTTTTTTAAAATGGAAGAATTATACCTTTTACGAAAAAAGTATATTAATGCGGCAGGCTGCCGATATTTTAAGAAAACATAAAGATGAGTACGCAGAACTAATAACCTGCGAGATGGGAAAGCCGATAAATGAATCTGTAGCTGAAATAGAAAAATGTTCCTTGTTATGTGATTACTATCAGGAAAACGCAGCAATTTTTTTAGAACCGCGGGAAATTAAGACAGATTATGTAAAAAGCTATGTCAGGTTTGACCCTATAGGTATTATATTTGCGGTGATGCCTTGGAACTTCCCTTTCTGGCAGGTATTTAGATTTGCCGTACCCACATTAATGGCAGGTAATGCGGGATTGTTAAAACACGCAAGCAATGTTTCAGGCTGTGCTTTGGTAATAGATGATATCTTTACAAAAGCAGGATTCCCCGAAAATATATTCCGAACCTTGTTGATAGACCATAATCAGTCAGATAGCGTTATAGCACACAGCTATATAAGGGCTGTTACCGTTACTGGCAGTGTTGAGGCAGGAAAGGCCATAGCTAAAAGAGCCGGTGAGTTTTCCAAAAAAAGCGTTCTGGAACTAGGGGGCAGCGATGCTTATATAGTACTTAGCAATGCCGACATTGATAAAGCTGCCGAACTTTGTGTTAAAAGCAGAATGATAAATGGCGGACAAAGCTGTATTGCCGCCAAGCGTTTTATTGTTCATCAATCCATACATGATAAGTTTGTTGAGAAAATGAAAACGCAAATGCAAGGCTATGTTGCAGGTGACCCGATGGATAAAAGGACTAATCTTGGACCTATGGTATCTAAAAAGCAAAGGGATATTATTCATGAACAGGTAAAACAGTCGGTTGAAAAGGGTGCTAAGTGTATTCTTGGGGGATTTATAGAAGACAAAAACGGTGCTTTCTATCCGCCGACTATTTTAATCAATGTAAAACCTGATATGCCCGCCTATGACGACGAGATATTCGGTCCTGTAGCCTCCGTAATAAAATTCAGCGATGTGGGGGAGGCTATACGTATAGCCAACGATTCGAATTTCGGTCTGGGCGGAGCTGTTTTCAGTAATGATATAAAAACTGCTGAAAATATCGCAAGACAGATGGATACCGGTAATGTTGCCGTAAATGATTATGTCAAGTCCGACCCCAAACTTCCTTTCGGTGGAGTGAAATATAGCGGTTATGGCAGGGAGCTTGCTGAATTCGGGATACGTGAATTTGTGAATATCAAAACGGTTGTTGTATCTTAATTGAGGCGAAAGGGGTGGCTCGAATCTTATTTTTGTATCATATTCTTTAACGTTCTTTTTCCGAAAGATTTATGTAGAACCTCATCAATCTCTTTTTTGAAGGTTTCGGTGTCGTTGTTACTTAATTTTGTATCCTCATCTGACCTTGTACGTATGCGTACCGAGTTGATAATGTCAAAATATGTTATGTGTTCAAGCGGACGCTTGGGGACTATCGAGCCTGTTCCCTCTTCAACGGATATGAGTTCCGACCGGATTAGGTAGTAAATTATTTCATCTACCGCCTGTAACGGGAACTTACAGATTTTGGCAAGCTCATTTATCGATGATACCGGTTTATCGGCAAAGTAGTTTTGTGCTATCTGCATCATTACTTCTAAAGCGACCGCTTCTTTGTTAGAAGGTGATAGTGACAGGAACTTGTTTTTGTTGAGGCGATATTGCGGGTTCTGGATATAAAAACTTATACTTGAGCCTATAAGCAGTACCAGCCACACCAGATATATCCATACCATGAACACGATGACCGTCGCAAATGCAGAATATATAAGAGTGTGGCTTGATGAGCCTGCTACAAAATTGGTAAACCCCCAGCCCATCAATTTCCATAAGAATGCGGTCATAAGACCGCCTATGAAAGCTGCCTTTACATTAACTTTTGTATTTGGGATAAAGCTGTACATAAACGTAAAAGCAACAGAAAGGATAAAGTAGGGTACTATTATTCCGAATAAAGGAATAATAAATTGCAGCCTTTCCACTTCATTGATTCTTTCCACCAGATAGCCGCCGGTTAGCGAGGTGGTCATGGCGGTAGACAGGAATATTAATACCGGTCCTACGAACAATATACTTAAATAGTCGTTAAAACGCTTCGTTAAGTTACGTGACCTTTCAACACCCCATACAAAGTTAAAGGCATTTTCTATTTTCTGCATCAATCCTATAACGGTATATAACAACACCGCTATACCTACCGCACCCAATACACCTACTTGTATATTATCTACAAATCCGATTATCTTATCCGTAACCTCAATCTTTTTCTCGCCAAGGGGGTCTAGCGTGTTAAGCAAAAAAGGCTTTATCTGATTATGAGCGCCTAGTCCTTTAAGGACTGAAAAACTTATGGCAATTAGCGGAACTATGGAAATAATGGTGGTGTAAACAAGGCTCATCGCCCTAAGGCTTAACTGCCCGTTTTTTAAGTCACGTATGATTGCACTTATTATCTGTAACACCGTGCGTAAGAAAATTACATGAAACGGTATATCAACGGTCTGCATTGACCGAAGCCACTTATTATAACTTTTTAGTAATTTACTTATAGATTCCATATAGCCTATCTTACTCAATAATTTTTATATGGCAATACGGTATCCTTATGAGGCTTCTATATTATAGTACAACAACCTGCTTCGGCTTGCTGTTGTCTTCTTGTGTTTAAAGAGGCTGTATGGCTTTGTTGCTGAGGCGGAATATTTGCCTTTTGCGCTTCTTGTGGGGCTTCGGCAAACTGCCTCATATGCTCGGCGTTTTTCCTCAGATATATGGCAAATATAGAACCGCCTGTGCCGATTGCATCGCCATTGGGGTTTTGTATATATTCTACGGCATTATCGGCATGTGCCAAACGGAAATCAGCTCCTGCTACAACGGCTTGTTTAAAAGCGTCTCCACCCAGTTTCCTTAAATCAAGGTCTTTTGTCGCTTCACCAAGGTCGCTTAAAAATTCACGGTGTTTAGTAGGCATATACTCCCTGTAGCCCTCATAAAATTTTGTTGGCGGCTTGTATCCTAATAGCTCGTCCAGTGCCGGTATAACAGAACTCATAGCCCCTGATTCGCCCCTAAAATATTGCGGTTCATTATTATACTGCCCTTCATATATAACACCATCGGGACGTGTTTTACCGTCAAATCCTTTAATATAAGGTCGCAGTCCGCCTTCTTCTTTTTCATATTCGCTTGTTCTTGAATAAGCGGGTGATAAGTGGAATATTTCTACCATTTTCCGGTATGTTGACGCTACGGTCTGCAATCCTTCCTGCACACCTTTTACATCTTCATTTTTAGCGGCATCAATTATTTTGGGCATTTGGTATAACGCCTTAGCCGCTATTGCCTCAATTACCGTATGTACCTGTACAAAGCCAAGTTCATCATCTTCGCCTTTAGCATTAGGTCCGACAAAAGGATATCTGAATTTTAGCTCACCTATATCGCTTATCTTATCTACTTTTCCGATAATATCCCTATCTTCTCCAAGTTTGCTTTTTACATATTGACCGTCAGGGCTGTTGCCATCTTTTGCCTTAATGAAAATCTCGGTTTCCTTAGGGGTTCTTGGTGCTGTGATGTCTTTAGGGTTCTCGCTATTTTCACGGTTGCCGAACTTTCCGACCGGCACTCTTTTCAAAGCGGGCTTGTTCGAATCAACCCTTTCATACCTTACCCTTTCCCATTCATATTGACCGTTTTGTGTCAGTACCTTGTCAACATCAACCTCACCATCTTTTGTATAAGGTATTTCTCCTTTTCTGTTATCTATAGCGTAGTGTGCATAGTTTAGCATAGGAGGCACTTGTGCCATATCTGCAAGCTGTTTTAACGGCTTGGCAAGTTTTTCAGGAACAACGGCAGCGTTGCTTTGAATACCGAGTTTTTTACGAAGTTCGGCGGATTTGCCTGTTTCGTGGTCGGTATAATTAACATATCCCGATGCAATGGCGGTTAACATTTGCAAGTCTGCACGTAAATTAGAATCTTCAGTGTCAAATTTACCGTCTTTGCTTTTTGAATAACGTTCTTCTTCAAAAACAAATTCAGGAAGGTCTTTACTGTTTAAGGCATCGGCAAATGCTCCGCGCTTTTTTAAAAGCTGCGGCATATTTTTTGCAAGATTATCCCATTTTTCATTCTTTCCTGCATCACCGTCAAACGGTAAATAAACAAAACCGGGGTCACGACTGCCCGGCTCTCCAATCCCGTATTCCCTAAGCGGTTTTAGTGTCGGCAAGTTGTCATTATTGCCTAAAATATCTGTGAAGCTTCTTTTTTTCGTTGAACTGATTATCTTTCCTACCGTCATGCTTAAAAGTGACTCCTTATCTTAATGGTCTGCAAATAAAAATTGAAAATGTTAAAGATTAACCAAATTAAAGGCAGTAGAAGGTTGTTGTCAATATATCTTTTAACGGCAGTCAGGATGTTAAATAATCGGAATACTCCGTTAATTGGTTTTTTATATTTTTTTGTCAACCTGAACTTGTTTCAGGTTCTATTATGAAACATGAAAGATGCTGAAATAAATTCAGCATGACAACTATTTTGTCCGAAGTAACGGTGGAATTGAAACTACTACTTTTTATTAGAACGTAAATTTAAATTAATTCTTTCTTGAATCTTATTGAATTCTTCCCATGATATATTATCCCGTTTTCCTTCATCGGCAAGTTTTGCCGCCTGAAATTTTATTACCGACAGACGCTCATAATCCTGTGCGATAATGCCCATGCCTTTTTCCTCATACTCCCTAGCAAGTATCTTATATTCGGCAGATTCATCATAAAAATCATGGTCGGGTTTGCCCTTGGTGTTCGAAGAAACTTCTTTCATTGCAGCGGCAGGATTGAACATGTGGTTTTTTTGCTTTCTTTTTGTTTCATGTGTTTCAGACAGTTCTTTATAATCAGACGATGAATTATAAGGCTTATAATCGGTTGTAGCATTCGTACCCGATCTGGTTGAAATATCCTTACGCTCTTGAGCTATATCAGGCAGGTCAATCTCATTCATGCGGTGAGTTTCATATTCGGCAAACGCAGAAAACGAAAACACAGCTAAACTTATTACGAAAAAAGAATGAAATATATAGGTCACTTGCTACTCCTTGGTTATCATTATGTTAAGTATATCACATAAAATATGTTTTTAAAATAATTTCCCCGGCTAACTTTGGTAGCGTTTATGTTATAGAGGTTTTTAGTAGTGCAGGATTGTAATTACAAGAATTTAACTTGCATGGCGGTCGGAATATTAGTACAAGCATGAACTGTAAATTATAAAAAGTAAATGTTATGACTAAACCGACAAAAGAACAGGCGGAAGCTGCGGTTAAAACCATACTTGACTGGATAGGGGAGGATTCGGACAGGGAAGGGCTTTTAGACACTCCTAAAAGGGTGGTGAAAAGTTTTAGTGAGTTTTTCGGCGGATATGATGTAGACCCCGAAGAGATATTGAAGCGTACTTTCTCCGAAACAGAAGGATACGATGAAATGATAATGCTAAAAGATATACGTATCGAATCGCATTGTGAACACCACATGCTGCCTATTATCGGTAAAGCACATATTGCATACATACCTAATAAAAGGGTGGTGGGTATCAGCAAACTTGCAAGGATAGCGGAAGCATATGCTAAACGCCTTCAGATACAGGAAAAACTTACGGCACAGATTGCAAATAGTATTAATGATGTCTTGCAGCCTAAAGGGGTTGCGGTTGTAATTGAAGCTACTCACCAATGTATGAGTACACGTGGCGTGCATAAATCGGGCGTTGTAATGAAAACCAGTCATATGCTCGGTCTTTTCAGGAAAGACGAAAGAACAAGGCAGGAATTCATACAGCTTGTAACTTCACCTACTCGTACAGAGATAAATATTTAATTTGTTACTTGTGCAGGAAATTATATAGTTGAATAGCGTTATTAAAATTGCTAGTAACTAGTGTTGTAAAAAATAACTATATAATTATATGCATAATTTCAGACCGGTATTATACGCAATAGGTATTTTGCTGACTACGCTAGCCGTATTCATGTTAATACCTGCTATATTTGACTATATGTCACAAGATCAGGAATGGGTAGGGTTCTTGTTATCATCATTCATAACCTTCTTTGTCGGGCTTAGTTTTGCACTTACCAATAAGGGAAAAACTGCCCCACTTAATATCAGGCAGGCATTTGTCTTAACTACATTTAGCTGGTTGGCACTGGTAACCTTTGCGGCGTTACCTTTCAAATTTTCAGCGGTCGGGCTTTCTGTTACCGATTCATTTTTTGAATCCATGTCAGGACTAACAACTACCGGAGCAACCGTGCTTACCGGTCTGGACGGACTTCCTCCCGGTATATTGCTATGGCGTTCTTTGCTGCAATGGATAGGCGGTATCGGAATAATCGTGGTAGCTTTGGCGGTCTTGCCTATGTTAAATATCGGAGGTATGCAGTTATTCAGGACGGAGTCATCAGATAAATCGGAAAAAATAATGCCACGAACAGCTCAAATATCAATTGCTATAGGAAGTGTGTATCTTCTACTTACCGTTATTTGCGGTATTATGTTGATATGGGTGGGAATGAGTCATTTTGATGCCGTAAACCATGCTATGACAACAGTTGCTACGGCAGGATTTTCAACGCATGATCAATCCATAGCGTATTTCAACAGCAGCAAAATAGAGTATGTATTAAGTTTTTTCATGTTGGCAGGCGGAATACCGTTTGTTCTATATATTCATTTGTTACAAGGGAATATAAGTGCATTCCACAAAGATTCTCAGGTTAGGTGGTTTCTTACGATAGTTGCTCTTAGCATTCTTGTTTGTGCCATATGGCTAACGCTTAATAACGGTATGGACTTGCCTTACGCATTGAGAGTTTCGTCATTTAATATTGTGTCCATTGCAACTACATCGGGTTTTTCATCTGCGGATTATTCTCTTTGGGGCGGATTTCCGGTAACGTTAATATTTATGTTATCCGTTGTCGGAGGGTGTACCGGTTCAACTACGGGGGGGATAAAAGTATTCAGGTATCAGGTTTTATACCAGACTGCTAAAGCACAGATAAACCACCTCATACAGCCTCATGCCGTCATACGCCCTCGTTTTAACGGCAAACCTCTTTCCGAAGCTATCACAAGTTCAGTTATGAGCTACATAATATTGTTTGCGTTCTCATTTTTAGTGGTAGCACTTATACTTTCATTATGCGGTCTTGATTATATTTCAAGTATGAGCGGTGCGGCAGCCACTCTTGCAAATGTGGGACCGGGTCTTGGCGATGTTATCGGTCCTGCGGGAAATTATGCTGACGTACCTGTTCTTGCAAAGTGGGTGTTGTCGTTTGCCATGCTACTTGGAAGGTTGGAAATATTTACCATACTTGTGCTGTTCTCGTCTTATTTCTGGCAGGACTAGATATTTATAGGAACCGTAGTAGATTACACCGTGCTTTAGATTATGAATTGTAGTGATAACAAGCCTATAATTGTTTGACTTTGGCAGTTTAGTCTGTATAAAAATACGCAATCTATAGAAATGTGCCTTGTTTTCGCAAAACACGATGTAATTCCGGCACTTTTGTGAAAATAAAATACAAGGTTTTTAGATGGTTCTTTCTCGACTTCGTGCCGAGTGGTTCGGCAATATTCGTGGTGATTTACTTGCAGGCACGGTAGTGGCACTTGCACTTATCCCTGAAGCTATAGCTTTTTCCATTATTGCAGGTGTTGACCCGAAAGTCGGGCTTTATGCCTCTTTTTGTATTGCCGTAGTTATTGCATTTGTCGGAGGCAGACCGGGAATGATTTCGGCTGCAACCGGTGCTATGGCTCTGGTGATGGTCACTTTAGTTAAAGAACACGGGCTTGAATATCTGCTGGCAGCTACGGTGCTTACAGGTATTATCCAGATTATAGCGGGTTTTTTAAAGCTCGGTTCGCTCTTGCGGTTTGTTTCCAAATCGGTAGTAACAGGTTTTGTCAATGCGTTGGCAATCCTTATTTTTATGGCACAGTTGCCGGAATTTAGCGGTGCTAGTTGGCAGATGTATGCAATGGTGGCGGCGGGTTTAGGAATTATTTATGGTTTTCCTTATATAACAAAAGCAGTGCCTTCTCCGCTAGTGGCGATTGTAGTTCTGACTGCATTTAGTATTTTTATGGGATTGGATATTCGTACCGTAGGTCATATGGGGCAGTTGCCTGATACTTTTCCTTTATTTATGATTCCGAATATTCCGCTTAATTTGGAAACGCTCATGATTATTCTGCCTTATTCGGTCACGCTGGCAGCGGTCGGCTTACTCGAATCATTGATGACGGCGGTAATCGTAGATGATTTAACCGATACGCCGAGTCAGAAAAACCGTGAATGTGCAGGGCAGGGTATTGCCAATATTGTTGCGGGATTCTTCGGCGGTATGGCAGGCTGTGCAATGATAGGTCAGTCGGTGATTAACGTTAAGTCAGGCGGTAGGGGCAGGCTATCAACTTTTTTTGCCGGAGCCTTTTTACTGTTCCTGATTCTGGTGCTGGGTGATTGGGTAAAGCAAATCCCTATGGCGGCACTGGTCGCGGTAATGATTATGGTGTCAATCGGTACGTTTAGCTGGGCATCGGTAAAAAACCTAAAAACGCATCCGAAATCGTCAAGCCTTGTGATGGTGACAACTGTTGTGGTTGTTGTAGCTACTCATAATCTGGCACTTGGTGTGTTTATCGGCGTATTGATGAGTGCATTATTCTTTGCCAAAAAAGTATCACACCTACTTCTTGTAGAATCGGAACTTACCGATGAAGGAAAACACCGCATTTACCGTGTTTATGGTCAGGTGTTTTTTGCCTCTGCCGATAATTTTTCTGCACGGTTCGACTTTAAAGAAGTGGTTGAGCGTGTAACAATTGATATGACGCAGGCACATTTTTGGGATTTAACAGGTGTCGGTGCACTTGATAAGATAGTGCTGAAATTCCGCCGTGAAGGTACGGATGTAAAAGTGCTTGGATTAAACGAAGCAAGTGCTACTATGGTAGAAAAACTGGCAATCCATGATAAACCGGATGCTATGGAATTAATGATAAAACACTAAAAAGGGGTGGCTATGGGCAAGATTATAGCATGTATAGACGGCTCAACACACGCCGATAGCGTGTGTACTTTAAGTTCATGGGTATCCGGTCAGAGTGGTTTTAAAATATCCCTTCTTCATGTTGTAGCACCTCACACCGAAATGGAAGCTAAAGGCAACTTAAGCGGTTCTATCGGTCTTGGTGCTAAAAGTGAGCTACTGGAAGAATTGACAAAAATAGATGAGGAGCATGGCAGGCTGGAGTTAAAAAAAGGTCGTCTTATGCTTGATCACGCCAAAGAAGAACTTGAAAATCTCGGCATTTCAACTCCTGAAATATTACATCGCCGTGGATCGCTAGTAGAAATAATCGGTGAGTTAGAAGCTGATGTAGAAATAATTATTATGGGCAAACGTGGTGAAAATCATAACAATGCATCGAATCACTTAGGTTCAAACCTAGAGCGTGTTGCACGTTCTATACATAAGCCGTTATTAATAGCTACGGATAATCCCAAAGACATTAAGCGTTTCATTATTGCTTATGACGGCAGCCCGTCCGTAAAAAAAGCGTTAGATTACATCACAAACACACCTCTACTTAAAGGGGCGGACTGTCATTTATTAAAAGCAGGTGATGATAATGCCCAAACGCAAGCTATTATAAAAGAGGCAGAAGATAAACTTAAAGCAGCAAGCTTTAATGTTCATACGCATATTCAAAAAGGCAAGCAGGTAGAGAATTTTGTGGCGGATTATGCTGCCGCTAATGATATTAACCTATTGGTTATCGGTGCATACGGTCATTCAAAAATACGCAGCCTGATACTTGGTAGTACAACCACATCTATTATTCGCAAATCGGATATTCCGGTGCTGTTGTTTAGATAAACTCGGTTATGGCTAGGCTGATACCCGTCTAATTAGAGTAAAGGTAACAAATAATAGCGTGTGTATAATTATTTTCATAAAAACATATTCCTTTGAGTGACATGAAAAATTAAAGATGCTAATTTGCAATTTGACAAGTATAGTAACTTTGAATTTGATTGACAGGGTGCGTAAATTAAATTCAAAGTTACTATATCCAAAAACAGTTAGGTAAAGTGTTTATGAAAAAAATTGAGGTAAAAAGTCCTTTAGTTATCTTGCATGGTGATGAAATGGCACAGGTTGCTTTTGATATGATTATCGAGCGATTTGTTAAGAAATATTTAAAAATCCCCCTACATGAAATGGATTTATCTGCAAAAAATCGCCTTAAAACCAACGGTAAAATTGTTACCGATTCTGTAGAAAGGCTTCTTGAATGCGGAGTAGGCATTAAAAATGCCGGAATTACGGTAAATAAAAAACAGTTAGATGATTTAATAGCCGAGCTTTTAGCGGAAGGTCATAAAATTGATAAAAAAAGCCTTGATAAGCTTGCCACAAAATCCCCTAACGGCACTATCCGCAAAGGAATACACGGCAATATAACCCGTGAGGATATACCTTTTAATAACTTAAAACAGATTATTCCACAGTGGTATGGTAAAAAAATTGATGTTTTAACTATGGAGACAGGCGGTCTTATAGACAGCTTCAATCAGGTATCGCAGTTTGGCGGTATGTTGCGTTTAGAATTCACCGATAGTAAAGGTAAAAAACATCTGCTGCATAGCCGTCCTATTGAAAAAGGCGATCCGTATCTTTTAGCTACTAACGATATTCAACAGGTAAAAGAGTGGGCAAAAGATTTATTTAGCCGTGCAATAAAAGAAGGTCGTGATGTATATGTAGGTCTTAAAGATACCGTAATGCCCGGTTATGACGGTGTTATGAAAGATGCGGTCGAAGAAGTGTTTAAACAGAAATTTGCCGATAAATTTAAGCAAAAAGGGCTTAAATATGAATATGGTCTAATTGACGCACAGGCAGCTTCAATGGTTGTTAATCCTCCGGATAGTGCATTATGGGGAATACCCGATAACACATCGGGTCGCAAAATGTATAAGTTAGTTAATGAGTTGAAAGAATATGGCGTACCGGCACGAAAACACCGAGTTGCTATTTCACGTATGAGTGCAGGAGGCGGCGATCAGTACGGCAGTTTTAATACCCCTGCTCCGGATAACGGAATCTTAAACATATCTATAGGCACTCGCACATTACACTCACGTGATGTTATGGTAGGTGACCCTATAATGCTTATGAGCAATGACCCTAAAGCCATTAAAGATTGGGTGGGGCAGTCTTTTGCAGATGCTGCAAAAAAGGATCAGGAGATTTATTTCGGCTTGAAGCGTGAATATATGGAATATGATAATTTATTTAGCGATATAATAAACGAAGTGCGTGACGAATTAGCCGAAGGCGGCAAAACACCTCCTCCGCTTATGATGATGACACCGTCTAAACAGCTTAATAAAATGGTTTGCGATCCTCCTCGCAATGCTCGTTACGCAGCACTAAACCTAGATGGCGACATATTTTCCGATATAACCGCAGCTCTAGGCGGAAGCCTTGCCACGGCAAGCTCAATCATTGCCAGTAAACAAGGAACTATGCTGTTTGAAGCTCCGCACGGTACTGCTCCGGATTTATATGTTAAGTACATAAAAAGCAACGGAAAAGAAGTGTTGTTCAACCCTTCGGCATTGCTTTATGCCGTAGCTAATGCTTTGGAAGTTATTGCCGAGCGTGAGGATAATAAAAATTTACTGGAGTATTCTGAAAAGCTAAAAAATGCACTTATTGCTACCGTAGATGACGGCATTATTACAGGCGATATAAAAGGCAAAACAACCGACCCTGATAGGGAAAAATTGGTGAATTTACCGATATTCCTTGATGAGGTTGAGGCAAGGCTATAAGGAAGTTCTACCCTAACCGCAACAAATACAACCTTTGTTACGCTTTACGGTTACTTTGCGGAAATCTGTGTTTAAGGCATCATATATAACCATATTCCTTGAAGGTGAATGTTCTATGTCCAATAGTTCCTTTATAGCCTCGGTTGCCAGCATTGAACCCATAACTCCGGCAACACTGCCTATAACTCCCGACTCGGAGCAATCAGGTATCTGTTGCCCTTCAATGGCAGGGAATATACATCTGTAACAGGGATAATCCTTTCCTAAAAATGCCTTAAATACATATAAGTGACCGGTAAAACCGTGTATTGCCGCAGATACTAAAGTTAGCCTATTTTTATAACAAGTATTGTTCAGTAACAATCTGGTTTCGATATTATCCGTGCCGTCAATTATTAAATCATACCCTGATGTTATTTCATCAATATTGCTCTTATCCAGCCTTATGTTGTAACACTCTATATTTATATCCGGGTTCAGGTCGTGCAGTGCCTCTTTGGCACTTTCACACTTATACTCGCCAATGTCGGAGCTTTCATATAAAATCTGCCTTTGCAGGTTAGATAACTCTACCCTGTCACTGTCGATTATGCCTAGCGTGCCTATACCGGAGGCAGTAAGATATAATAATGCCGGACAGCCCAGACCTCCTGCCCCGACAACTAGAACCTTCGAGGATAATAATTTTTCCTGCCCCTTATAGCCTATCAGGGGAAGAGTTATGTTCCTTGAATATCTTTTTTGCTGTTCATGGTTCATATATTAAAAAAGTTCTTTTTATATTTAGTGAATACTGTCAATATACAAACTTAGGCTTGAATAAAATAAATTCAACTGATATCTGTATCATAGATTAATTTTTAAATAAGAGAGTAAATATGTCAGAATTTTCTTCAAATTTGAAAGTACTTATAGCAGGTACGGCATTATCTTTATCATTTAACCTTCCGGCTGTTGCTCAGGATAATGATAGCGATGTTGCAAATGATAATAACAAAAAAGGTTACTCGGTGGAGGAGCAGCTCGACAAAAGGCAGGAACGTCGTGAAAAATGGCTGGAATACAAACAGGATAAAAAAGAGGATTGGCAAGAAACTAAAGAAGAAATAAAAGAAGACCGTCAGGAAAACAGGCGGGACAGAATAGAAGACCGTAAGGAAAACATAACCGATAGAATGGAAGACCGTCAGGAAAACAGACAGGACAGAAGAGAAGACCGTAAGGAAAACATAACCGATAGAATGAAAGACCGTCAGGAAAGCAGACAGGACAGAAGAGAGGATCGTCAGGAAAATATAACCGATAGGATAGAAGATCGTCAGGAAAACAGGCAGGACAGAATAGAAGACCGTAAGGAAAACATAACCGATAGGATAGAAGATCGTAAGGAAAACAGGAATAACAGACAAAATAATCGCCAAAACAATAATCAGGACAGATAAAACTTTATTGTTATCGGTAAATTTGCTATTAGTCCCCGCAGGATTCTAATTTTGCGGGGATATTTTTTTAAATGGCAGCACCTTTGGTACTTTCGGTACATGACGCATATGTAACATTCGGTACAAAGCCGCTATTTGAAGATTTGTCTTTTAATATGCATAGCGGTGATAAAATAAGCCTTGTCGGTAAGAACGGCGCAGGCAAAACTACCCTTATGCAGATAATTACCGGCACAAGGGAAATATATGCAGGGAAAAGATGGGTAGAGCCGGGAATAAATATCGGATACCTGCAACAGGACGCTATGCCCGAATCAACAACCCAAACAGTGCATGACTATATTTTTTCGGGATTGAAAGAAGAAAAACAAACATCAGAATATGAATATATGGTGCAGATGGTGGTAGAGCCGTTCGACCTGCACCCGGACGACAGGATAGCAACTTTGTCAGGCGGACAAATGAGGCGTGCGGCACTGGCAAGGGCTTTGGTGGAAGAGCCTGAGATATTACTGCTTGACGAGCCTACAAACCACCTTGACCTTGTTGCAATACAATGGCTTGAAGAGTTTTTAAAATCATATCGTGGAACTTTGTTATGTGTAAGCCACGATAAGACATTCCTTACAAATATATCGGATAAGATATTCTGGCTTGATAGAGGAAGAGTAAGGGTATGCCCCAAAGGCTTCGGGTATTTTGACGAGTGGTCGCAAATGCTTGTAGAGCAGGAGGAGCGTGAGCTTGCCAAACGCCAGAAAATTGTCGATATGGAGGTAGAATGGGCAAGCAAGGGTATAAAGGCACGCAGAAAAAGAAATGTCCGCAGACTGGAAGAAATGAAGAAAGCCAGAGACAGGTTGAAATCCGATAAAAGCCTGTTCAACAAAACGATGCGTAAAATCGAACTGGAGCCGGTAGAAGCCTCGCAGGTTTCAAAAGTGATGGCAGAGTTTTATAATGTCGGTAAGTCTTTTGAAGAGGACGGGCGGAAAACCGTAATACTGGATAAGTTCAATTTCAGGGTTATGAAAGGTGATAGGATAGGTATATTGGGTAAGAACGGCTCGGGCAAAACCACTTTCCTAAAATTACTGACACAAAGCCTAAAGCCTGACAGAGGCACGGTAAAAGTGGCTAAAACAGTTGAAATATCATATTTTGACCAAAAGCGTGAAGACCTGAAATTAAATCACAGTATGTGGCATAATTTATGTCCTGACGGAGGCGAGTATATAAATGTAGGCGGAAAACAACGCCATGTATGCGGATATTTAAAGGACTTTCTGTTTGATCCCAAATCCGCACACGACCTAGTAAGCACATTATCGGGCGGGCAGAAAAACAGGCTAATGCTGGCAAAAGTGCTGGCAAATCCGGGTAACTTCATGATACTGGACGAGCCGACAAACGACCTTGATATGGATACGCTTGATATGCTTGAAGAGATATTATCGCAATATCAGGGTACGCTGTTTATCGTAAGCCACGATAGGGATTTCCTCGACCAAACAGTAACGAAAACATTGGCTTTTGAAGGCAACGGGATAGTTGACGGTTATATTGGCGGATATAGTGATTACTTAGAAGCGGTATCGGGAAATGAAACCAATAACAATGATGTGAAAAAAACACCACAGAAGAAAAAAGAGCCTGCAAAAAAGCAGGAAAATCAAACTAATAAACTATCATACAAATTACAGTTCGAATTAGATAACCTGCCTGAAAAAATCAGCAATCTGGAAAAAGAGATAAAAGAACTGCACGAACTGCTATCTGACTCCAAGCTATATATGAGTGAGCCTGAAAAGTTCGATAAAGCCACAAAGAGAGTAGGCAAAGCACAGGAGGAGTTGGAAAAGTCAGAATTACGCTGGCTGGAACTTTCAGAAGTGAAAGAGTCATAAAAGCACTAGTTGAAAAATTAATTATTGCTCAACGGCAGTTTTTTCATTATCTGTTAATGTTTATAATATTTCTAATAGGTAGTATAATGAAGCATAACCCTGTATCCGGTAACTTTTTCAGAAACATTGTAAAGAAAGGTAATAATATCAGAAAACAATTTGAAGAAAAAATGAATGCAATAGATAACGATTTGGCACTTGAGCAAAGTTGGGAAAAAATTGAAGAAAACGATGCTATTCCACCTGAGGAAAAATGGCAGTTAGTTGCAAAACAAAACGGACGTATGTCTTATGCACAGGCATTAAAAAGAAACTTGCCCGATGTTGAAAAAAATACCGATGATTATGTAAAAATAACAATGCCCCGCTCCGGCAATCAAGGATTCGGGAAATAGTTTTTATTTAGTAGAACCGACATTTATTTTTCCGTCTTTGATGTTTAAATAACTCTCACCGTTTTTCAGTGAAAGTGCATATTTGCCAAATACCTCATAACGCCAGCCTTTTGATAAAAGTGCCGGTAATTCATTATCGGTTGCTATTTCCTTTAAGTCGTCGGTAGTGGCAACTATTTTTTCGGCTACATGGAATTTCTCACACTGAGCCTTCAACAGAACTTTTAAAAGTTCAATCGTTGAACCGTCAGCCTTTTGAGAACTTTTTAATTTACTTAATTTAGGAAGGTCAGCCTCGGGAATGTTGTTGCCACGTTCTATCGCCTCAATTATTTCCATTTCATGCGATTTTTTCAGATTACCTACAGAACGTATTTTAGTAAGCTGAACCGTGTCCTTCGGACATACCGCAGCTATTTCTAGCAGTGACTGGTCTTTTACTATATGTCCTCTTGGTTTATCCAGTTCCATTGCTTTTATTTCACGCCAAGCTGCAAGTTCTTTCAATACACCTAAAAAACGCCGTGATGTACCCCTTGGTTTTAACTTTTTCCAAGCATATTCGGGACTGGTGCTGTAAGTGTTAGGGTTTGTTAGTGTTTCCATTTCCTCTTCCAGCCATTTTGCCCGACCGGAACTTTCTAATTGTATTTTTAATTTCTGATAGATAGTTCGCAAGTGAGTAACGTCAGATAGTGCGTATTGTAGTTGTTTGTCCGTAAGCGGTCGCCTTGACCAATCCGTAAAACGTGAGCTTTTGTCGGTATTAGCTTTTGCAAGCTCGCTGACTAAAGTTGCATAACTCACCGATGCACCGAATCCGCATACCATAGCTGCTACCTGCGTATCAAATAGCGGCTCCGGTATTTTCCCCGATAGGTTCAGGATAATCTCAATATCCTGCCTCGCCGAGTGAAAAACCTTTAAAATGCTCTTGTTACAAAATATCTCGAATAACGGTGAAAGATCCATATTTTCAGATAACGGGTCTATGGCAAAATCGATATCATCAGATGCAACCTGTACCAGACAAAGCTTAGGGTAATATGTTCTTTCTCTTAAAAATTCGGTATCAACGGTAATATATTCGTTATTTGAAAGTTCCTTACATAGCTCTTTAAGTTCGTTCGTATCTGTAACAAGTTTCATAAAATAGAGAATTATTTCGTATTATAAGAATCCTATACTACAAAATAATAACAGAAAGTCACGTATTAATCTCTTATGGAGCATTGTTATTGACGAATGTGTGACTGTCCTCCTTGGAAAAAATAAAAATTCAAAGTACATGTCCTAAATCATTATTCTCTAGATTCTCTAAATAACATTCTAAATTACCGGAAATTTTTGTAAAAACTGCCGGAAAATAAAGTGTCAATATGGGTTTCGAATCAATTCAACAAAAAACTGTACACTATGTCTTCGGTATATATCATGTTTAAGTGGTCGGAGCGAGTGAACGCATTTCGAAGCAATGAGGAGTTGATGTTAGTTGTTTTGACGATTAGGAGGAAATATCCTAATCAATTTTCTACACCTAAATCTTGTCGTATAGCTTCTTCCAACTTCTTAACTACCTTTCCACGCTGATCCTTTGGAGCACCTTGATATGAAAGTATAATCTTTCTAATTTTTTCTGGAGCGACAATATTTACGCGTGCAGCCCATAGCCCGGCACAAACGGCCTCCTCAGGGGTTGAATTAACTTTTGCGATAGAACCAAAAAAGCCAACATAGGCTTCTTTCTTTTCTTGAAAGGCACGATTATTCAAATGCTGTCTATTAGTAATCCATGCTTGGACGAGTGTAGTTAGCAAACTGCCAACAATACCTGCTGCTGATAAAATTTGTATATAATCCATGGTTAGAATCCATTCACTTGTTTTTCGATGATTTTAGAGAAAAGCTATCCATAAAACAATGAAATAAGTGTTCGAACAATGGTCGGGGTGGAGAGATTCGAACTCCCGACCCTCTGGTCCCAAACCAGATGCGCTACCAGACTGCGCTACACCCCGAATTGCAAGCCTTTTAAAAGCTTTTTATCTGTTATTCTTAAAAACAGGAAAGTACTTATATCAGGTTTTTTTTTAATATCTAGTATTTCTTACAAAAACCTTCAAAATTTCTAGGTTTGAATTTAAATTGGAACATACTTTCATTCGGTTCTCTTCGGATTCCATATAAATAGTCCTTGCAATAGAGCATGTTCTGCAAATTTGAGCCGCACCTATACACTTTGCAAGTGAGTCTATTTCCTTTAAGGCACTTAGCCAAATATTATCATTTACAGGTTTTGACATTAACTTCAGGCATTCATGCGTGTTCATGAAAAATAAATCTATAATTTCTTTTTCAATAGACTTCATGTTATTTGTTAAATTGTTTAAAGTATTGATATCTAAAGGTACACTACCTGTTTCCTGATTTTTTTCCATTAATTACCTAAAATGAATTTTTATTTCATAGTACCAAAATTAATGAATGATTTCAAGTGCGAAT
This sequence comes from Pseudomonadota bacterium, assembly GCA_027620075.1. NCBI lineage: Bacteria > Pseudomonadati > Pseudomonadota > Pseudomonadota bacterium. The sequence goes on from JAQCEY010000005.1 coordinate 25,808, forward strand.
GTAAAAAAAAGGTCACAAAAAATGTGACCTTTTAAATTATTGATTTAATTTTAACCATTAAAAGAAACGACGTTTCTTTTTAGGCTCGTCTTCTTTTGGTTCGGACGGGCTGTCGTTAGACGGTTTTGGCTGCTCAACATTGCTGCTATCACCATCACGATTCCTGTCACGATTATCACGTGAAGAAGTGCGGTTATCACGGTCACGACCTTTACCGCCGCGTCCGCTGTCACGACCACCATCACGACCGCCGCGAGAAGAAGGACGTGTGCCGTCATCTTCAAACTGGTCTGATAAATCCTCGCCGGTTTCCTGATTAACACGTTTTATGCTAAGGCGAACCTTGCCACGCTCAACGCTTAATACTTTAACCTTAACCTTGTCACCTTCGGAAAGTTCGTCGGATATTTTTTCTATCCTTTCGTTCTTAACTTCAGAAATGTGAACAAGACCGTCAGTTTTACCAAGGAAATTAACCAAAGCACCGAAGTCCAGAAGCTTAACAACCTTACCGTTGTATATTTTGCCTATCTCAACTTCAGAAACCGTATCCTGAATAAGTTTTATAGCCTTTTCAACCGATTCAAGACCGATTGCGGCAACTTTTACGGTTCCGTCTTCTTCAATGTCAATCTTAGCACCTGTGGTTTCGCATATCTCACGTATGTTCTTACCGGCAGGTCCTATAACCTCACCTATCTTATCCTTAGGTATGGTTATTGAACGTATCTGAGGAGCATTAGCATTAACACCTTCACGGTTTTGGGCAATTGCCTTATTCATTTCGGCAAGAATATGGATACGTCCGTCTTTTGCCTGTGCAAGAGCGACTTTCATAATTTCGGTAGTGATACCGTTTATTTTTATATCCATTTGAAGTGCGGTAACACCTTCTGATGTTCCGGCAACTTTAAAGTCCATATCACCTAAATGATCTTCATCGCCTAAGATATCCGAAAGTACCGAGAAATCTTTACCTTCCTTAATAAGACCCATGGCTATACCGGCAACAGGGGCAGATAAAGGAACACCTGCGTCCATCATAGATAGTGATGAGCCGCACACCGTAGCCATTGAAGAAGAACCGTTAGATTCGGTAACTTCAGAAACTACACGTATCGTGTAAGGGAATTGCTCAGGCTCAGGAAGAACGGCACGAACGGCTCTCCACGCCAATTTTCCGTGTCCTATCTCACGACGACCGGGTGACTTTAGGAAGCTTGCTTCACCGACAGAATATGGAGGGAAGTTATAATGTAGCATGAAGCGTTCTTTATATTCACCTTCAAGCTCGTCAACTATCTGCATATCCTGACCCGTACCAAGCGTAGAAACCGCTAAAGCCTGTGTTTCACCACGGGTAAATAAAGCAGAACCGTGAGCTCTCGGAAGTAAAGATACGGTAGCCTGAATGCCCCTTACGTCAGATTCGCCACGACCGTCAATACGTTTTTTAGTCTTTAATATGTCGCCACGTACGATGTTTTTCTCAACTTTCTTGAAAGCTCCGCCAACTTTAATTGCGTCAAATTCTTCACCAAGCTCTGCTTCTAAAGTAGCTATAGCCTCGTCTTTAATGCAGTTAAGTTTTTCAACACGGCTTTGCTTGTCTGTTTCGGCATAAGCTTCACGTAGTTTTTTCTCCGTAAGGTCGCTTACACGTTTTTCAAGAGCCGAATTATCGGGTTTTTCAAAGTTCCAAGCAGGCTTACCTGCCTCAGCCTTAAACTCGTTTATAAGTTTGATTATCGGCTGCATTTCCTTATGTCCGAACTCAACCGCACCAAGCATAATTTCTTCTGAAAGTATTTTAGCTTCAGATTCAACCATAAGAACAGAGCTTTCAGTTCCGGCAACTACTAAATCCAGTTGTGACTCTGCCGTCTGTTCAGGGGTAGGGTTAAGGACGTATTTTCCGTCAATATAACCGACCCTTGCTCCGGCAATTGCTTCTTCAAAAGGAATACCTGAAATAGCCAATGCCGCAGAACAGCCTATCAATGCCACAACATCAGGGTCATTTTCCATATCATGAGATAATACGGTAGCTATAACTTGAGTTTCATTGTAAAAACCGTCCGGAAATAGCGGACGCAAAGGTCTGTCTATAAGACGTGATGTAAGGGTTTCTTTTTCGGAAGGTCTGCCTTCTCTTTTGAAGAATCCACCCGGAATTTTTCCGGCTGCGAATGCTTTTTGTTGGTAGTTAACTGTAAGAGGGAAAAAATCTATACCTTCTTTAGCTTTTTTTTGAGCAACTGCCGTACATAGAACAACAGTCTCTCCATACGTTATTTTAACGGCTCCATCGGCCTGTCGGGCTATTTCACCCGTTTCTAGCTGAAGTTTTCTGTCTCCCCAGCTTATTTCTTTCTTTTTTATATCAAACATGTCTATCCTTATTTATACATAATTATTACCCTAGATACATTCTCTAGTGTTTTATCTTCGATTTTGAACCTTTAATTTTAAAGACACTAATAAAAGCAAAAAACACTATACGGCAGATTATTTACATTAAAAATGCCGTAGGCTTAAATATAGAATGCCCGTAAAAAACTTAGAGAAAACATAGATAAAAAGGTTCTCTCAAGTTCAAACGAAAAAACTATACAAAAACAGTCTTAAATCAATAGGGTAAAAAAAGCTACTACTTTCTTAATCCTAGCTTTTTAATTAGAGGCTCGTAGCGGTTGAAGTCTTTCTTTTTAAGATACTCAAGTAGCTTTCTTCTGCGACCGACCAGTATTAAAAGACCTCTTCTTGAGTGATGATCTTTTGCGTTAGTTTTAAAGTGTTCAGTCAAGTTAGCGATACGCTCGGTTAAAACCGCAACCTGAATTTCAGTTGAACCGGTATCACCATCTTTTGTGGCAAATTCTGTAATAATCTCTTGTTTACGTGTAGCTGTAACCGACATCTTAAACTCCTAAAATAATAATTATAAATTAAAAACACGGGAAGGCTTTATAATTGCGTTCCCAACTTCACACAGGGCTATCAGCTTTCCGTTTGATTTGACTGCGGTAATATCACCTTGCGTCAACCCATCTGATTTAAAACTAATAGTTTTCCCTTGCCTCAGGGACGTTGCTTCTTCGTTAGTAATATCAAGTACAGGGATGTCGTCTAGCACTTGTTCTACAGGTAAAAGCAGTTCCTCAGAGCCGTCCTTATACACCTTATTATCGAACATATCCAGTAAAATCGCACTTTTTATACAAAAATTCCCGACTTTGGTACGCTTTAACATTGTTACATGACCTTGCGTGCCAAGCTTTGCGGCTAAATCAATTGCCAAAGAGCGGATATAAGTGCCTTTTGAACATTGCGTGCGGAAGGTATTGGCTCCTAGGTATTCCAGCGTATATATACTGACTTTGCGTGATTTTATCGTAACTTCTTTGCCCTGACGTGCCAAATCGTAAGCTCTCTTGCCGTCAATTTTGATAGCTGAAAATGCAGGAGGTGTCTGTTCTATTTCTCCTATAAAAAAGGGGAGGGCGGTTTGTATTTCCTGCTCGGCGGGGATAATTTTAGACGTTTGAATTATCTCTCCTTCCGCATCGCCCGTAGATGTTGCCTCGCCCCATTTTATGGTGAATTCATACTCTTTTTTTGCGTCCATCATGTAATTTATGGTTTTCGTGGCTTCGCCAAAAGCAATGGGCAAAACACCTTCGGCAAGGGGGTCAAGCGTGCCTGCGTGACCTACTTTTTTTGCGTTATAGTAGCGTTTTAATATGGCAACTACTTTTGTGGACGTAACCCCAGCAGGTTTGTTTATGTTTAACCAGCCATTGATGCTATTGCGTTGTTTTTTTTGCATATTAAAATATTTGTGAAAGTAATTTATATATCAATACAACCATTCCAACAACAAAGAGTTTTAAATTTATATCGTTTTTTGTTTGAAAACTCTTGATATAAGGGCTTGAAACAAATTTGTTCAAACGAAACTTAAAACCTATTACAAGGATTGAAGTTGAAAAAAAAGTTCCAAAAATAAAAAATTTGAAATTACCAGAATCAAATCCTTTATCTAATGTTAACATTATAAAGCCACCGATAAAAAATATCATTAAAGGTATAGAAATTAAAGAAACACCTATTCTTACAAATAAGTCAGCCCTACTTAATTTTAATTTTGTCATTATGAATATTTATAGTGATTTTTACAATGGATTCCTGCCTTCGCAGGAATGACAAGCAATAAAATCTAAACAATTTCTTCACTTTTTACCTTGGAGATAATGTTCTCTATATTATCTGCATTTTCAAAACTGTCATCGATTTTGAAAAATATCTTAGGTGCAAAACGAAGTTTAGCCCTTTTTAGAACCTGATGGGTTATTTGCGGTGATATGCGGTTAAGTGCTTCGATAAAACCTTCGGGAGCTTTGCCTGCCAGAGGGAAAACAAATGCCGTAGCGTTTCTAAGGTCGGGGCTAACCCGCACCTCCGGTACGGTTATAGAAACTCCAACCAATTCAGGTTCGTAAATAGTACCTTGCATAAATATGCTTGATAATGCATGTCTTATCTCTTCACCTACCCTCAACTGGCGTTGACTGGGCATCTTATTAAAATCCGTTTTAATCATTTTTATAATGTCCTCTGTTCTTCTATAAGCTCAAATGCTTCAATGACATCACCGACTTTCAAATCTTCATAATTTTCAAATGCCATTCCGCACTCAAAGTTAGTACCGACTTCCTTCACATCATCTTTGAATCGTTTTAGGGTTTTTAATTTACCCTCATGGATTACAACGTTATCACGTAGTAGCCTTACTCCGGATCCGCGTTTTATATTACCGTCCGTTACATAACAGCCTGCCACCTTGCCGTGCTTGCTCATATTAAATACTTCACGTATTTCGGCATTACCGAGATATTGCTCACGAATATGCGGATCAAGCATACCTCCCAATATCGCCTTGATATCATCTATCAGATCGTAGATTATCGAGTAATAACGTATGTCGGCTCCTTCTTTTTGGGCAAGCTCCTTAGCTGCACCGTCAGCACGCACGTTAAATGCTAATATTATGGCATGTGATGCTTTTGCCAAAGCAATATCTGATGTTGATATAGCCCCTGCTGCCGTATGCAGTGCTTTAACCGCAACTTCATTCGTTTCAAGTTTGTCAAGGCTTCCCAAGATGGCTTCAACCGAGCCTTGTACGTCACCCTTAATAATAACGGGAAGTTGTTTTTTACCGCCGTCTTTTGCCTGCAAGAACAAATCTTCCAGAGTACCTTTCTTTTTCTGTGTGGCAGCTTTAAGGTCACGGCTGAGTTTTTGTCTGTATTCCTTAATCTCACGTGCTTGTTTCTCGCTATCTACTACGTGGAACTCAACGCCCGCTTCAGGAGCTTGGTCAAGACCCATTATCTCAACCGGAACAGATGGTAGTGCTTTGCTCAGTACACGTCCCTCGGCACTCTTCATTGCACGAACCTTACCGACTGCTTCGCCGACTATTACGATGTCACCGACTTTCAATGTACCTTTTTGAACAAGTAGAGTAGATACTACACCCTTGTTCTTATCGACTCTCGCCTCAACCACTATACCCGATGCCTTTCTATTAGGGTTAGCCGTAAGTTCCAGCATTTCAGCCTGAATAAGGATAGTCTCAAGGAGTTTGTCAAGGTTTTGCCCCGTTTTTGCGGATACTTCTACTGCCAGAACGTCACCGCCCATATCCTCTGTAACAAGCTCATGCTCTAAAAGAGATGTCCTTACCCTGTTAGCATCGGCTTCGGGCTTGTCAATCTTGTTTATAGCTATGATTATAGGGACTTCCGCCGCCTTAGCGTGGTTTATTGCCTCAACCGTCTGTGCCATTATGCCGTCATCGGCTGCCACTACAAGCACCACTATATCGGTAGCGTTAGCTCCGCGCTGACGCATAGCCGTAAACGCTTCGTGACCCGGTGTATCAAGGAAGGTTATCTTATGTTCTTTATCGACTTCAACCTGATATGCTCCGATATGCTGGGTTATGCCTCCTGCTTCACCTGAGGCTACTTTGGCTTCCCTTATCTTATCTAGAAGTGAGGTTTTACCGTGGTCAACGTGACCCATGAACGTTACTACAGGTGCTTTGTGTATAAGGTTGTCATTATTGTCTACACCCTCATCTTTCAGGATATCTTCTACATCCGCATCGGTAACACGTTTGGTTCTGTGACCGAATTCCTCAACCACCAGCTCCGCCGTATCGGCATCAATAGTCTGGTTTGCGGTTACCATCATGCCCATTTTCATAAGCGATTTTGTTACGTCAACAGCTCTTTCCGCCATTCTGTTTGCTAATTCCTGAACGGTGATAATTTCAGGTATTGTAACTTCACGTGTCTGTTTTTCTTTAGAGCCGTTGTCATCTTCGGCTGCCTTTCTGGCTTTTTCACGAGCTCTTCTTACCGATGCAAGGCTTCGCATGCGTTCTTCACCGTTATTGCTTAGTGCCTGTGCAATAGTCAATTTTCCTGAGCGGCGTTTTGTCTCGCTCACACGGGAAGGCTTGCGTTCTTCTTTCTCGCTTTCTCTGTCTTTTTTAGACTTATCCTTTACAGTTAAAGATAATTTTTCATTACTTTTTATCGGTTTTACGGAATCATTATCCGAGGTTGTATTATTTTCTGATGACCGGTTTTCTACCGGCTTCTTTTCTTCACGTTTTTGCTTCATTTCTTCGGCTAATTTTGCAGCGGCTTCAGCCTCTTCCTGCTCTTTTTTAGCTTTTTCTTCAGCACGTTCTTGAGCTATGCGTGCCTGCTCGGCTTCTTTTTCGTTTTTTTCTTTTTCATAGTCGGAAGCCTGCTGTAATACTTTCAGCCTTTTTTCCCTTTCGTTGTCGGTTAGACCGTCATTTCCACGCACGTCACTGTTACCGCCTGTGTTAACAGTGTTTTCGTTAGACAGCGTCGACGCAAAGCGACGCTTCTTACGCACTTCGACCTGTACGCTTTTTGCACGACCGTGCGAAAGGCTTTGCGACACGTGTCCGCCTTTTATGTCCCCAAGCTTTAGTTTCGATGAGCTAAGCGTAAGGGTTGATTTTTTACTTGTATTGTCTGTTTTTTCTGTCATTTTTTAAATTACTTCTTGTAAGTTTATAGTATTTATATCATTTTTGTTCATTAATATAAATACTATTTCACTAATTTTTCGTTAATTATTATTGTGATACGCTATTATATTAAAATAAAATTTCAATGTTATTTTTAAGCTTCCTTAGTCTTTTCGTCTTCTGCAAACCAACCGGCTTTTTCACGGGCAGTCATGATAAGACTGTTTATAGTATCATCGGATAATTCCGAATCAGGGATTATCTCAATAAACTCATCATGTGAAAGGTCTGCAAAATCATCAAGTGATTTGATACCGTTTTCACCGAGTTTGATAAGGACTTCACTACCCAACCCTTCTATTGCCTGAAGTTCTTTAGAAACTTTTAGCTTTTTAAGGGTGTCTTTACTATCAGCCTGTTTTTGTTCCAGATATTCACGCGCACGTGCCTGAAGCTGCTCTGCTATATCGTCATCAAAGCCTTCGATTGCCGATATCTCCGAAACAGCTACCATTGCAACTTCTTCAACGGTTTCAAAGCCTTCGGTAACTAGCAGATGTGCCATTATCTCATCAATGTTAAGCGCGTTTACGAACATCTCGGAAAGTTTGTTGAACTCATCGGTTCTTCTTGTGGATTCATCGTCCTCGGTCATTATGTCAATGTTCCAGCCAACTAACTCAGATGCCAGACGCACGTTCTGACCGCGTCTTCCTATAGCAAGGCTTAACTGGTCATCAGGCACCACGGCTTCAATGCGGTTATTGTCTTCGTCAATTACCACTTTTGCAACCTCGGCAGGAGCAAGGGCATTAACCAAGAATGTAGCAGGATCGGCAGACCATTGTATAATGTCTATCTTCTCGCCCTGAAGCTCGTTGATAACTGCCTGAACCCTAGCACCACGCACACCGACGCATGAGCCTACAGGATCAATTGACGATTCATTGGAGCTGACCGCAATCTTAGCCCTTGAACCGGGTTCCCTTGCAACTCCTTTTATCTCGATTATGCCGTCATATATTTCAGGTACTTCCTGAGTGAATAGTTTTGCCATGAATTCAGGTGCGGTACGTGACAAGAATATTTGAGGTCCTTTACGTTCCTGAGAAACTTTCTCTACATAAGCCCTTATTCTTTCATTTACCCTGAAAGTTTCTCCCCTTATTGAAGCATTACGCAAGATAATCGCCTCGGCATTACCTAAATCAACAATTATATTGCCCGATTCGACACGTTTTACCGTGCCGTTTATTATTTCTCCGGCTCTTTCTTTGAAATCCTCATACTGCCTTGCTCTTTCCGCATCACGAACCTTTTGCATGATTATCTGTTTAGCGGTCTGTGCTGCAACACGACCCAAATCAATCGGAGGCAAAGGCTCTCTTAATATAGAGCCTATTTCAAGAGTTTCGTCCTTTTCCTTAGCTATGGAAAGACGCATTTTGCCTTCCATTGCAGCTTCTTTATCAAAATCTTCCTCGGCTATATCTTCGGGAAGTTCAGGCTCGTAATCGTCAGCGACTATTTCAGATTCACGGAATAACCTTATCTCACCTGTTTTGCGGTCAATTTCGGATTTAATGGTACGGTCATGACCGTATTTTTTCCTTGCGGCTATTGCCACCGAATTTTCCATTGCATCTAATACAAGGTTTTTATCGATATTTTTCTCACGGGCAACCGCATCGGCAACCTGTAGAATTTCCGTATTTCCTATATTGCTGGATGTAAGCATAGTCCTTTCCTCTAATTTAACTGCTTAAATATTACTTTTTTTATGCATAGCCAGCAACTTGTCGTTTAAAACCAGCTTTGCGTTTTTTATATTATTAAAATCAACCTCAAATTCATGAGGTGCTTCAGGTGTTTTTATAGGCACTATGTTCGTATCTATAGTTATTATATCGCCTGCCACTTTTTTAATGTCGCCTCTGAATTTACGCTTGTCATCAATCTTGTCAATAACTTCAAATTTAACTTCATAGCCTATATATTTTTCAAAATCTTTTAACTTTACCAAGGGTCTGTCTATTCCGGGTGAGCTTACTTCCAGATTATATTTACCCAATTCGGATTCTTCCACATCTAATATAGCCGATATCCGACGGCTGGATTTTTCGCAATCGTCAATACCGATAGCAACACCGTCAAGGCGTTCTATCATGATCTGCAATATCTTGCGGTTATCATCACCTATCATAATAACTTTTACCAAATCATAACCCAAATCGTTCAACGACGGTGTTATAATTTTTGCAATCCTGCCTTCTAATGTAAGTTCTGCCTGCATTTATTTATAAAATCCGTATTTTACATAAAAAGAAAGGCGGGCTAGACCCACCTTATTCTTACAAACTTCCTAAAATCTTGAACGTACTGTACCATAACTATTCGCATTATGCAAGCGGTATGTTTGCAAAAACAGGGGATTTGGGGAAGTGATAATATAATAATTTTTATATTTTTTCTATCAAAATACTATTTTTTATAAAAAAACTTTACTTTTCGTATAAGATGTTTATCGTACATAAGAAGTTGTTTAGTAATTAATTTTTAAGACTATTTGTTGCGGGCGGTTTAACAGTCCTTTAATCTTGGTTCTTATAAAGGTTAATACAAGACTTACTCGCTCTTTTGAGCAATTTTATAATATAGTCATTAAGGAGGAATTTTACATGGCTAAAGGTACGGTAAAATGGTTTAACGCAACAAAAGGATTCGGTTTCATTCAGCCTTCAGATGGTGGAAATGATGTGTTCGTGCATATCAGTGCAATTGAAAAAGCCGGTCTTAACGGTCTTGATGAAGGGCAAAAAATCGCTTATGATCTTGAGACGAACAAGGGCAAAACATATGCGACGAATCTATCTATTTTAGAGCAGGTTGCATAACACGTTAAAAAAACATTTAAAGAAAAGGCAGGGGAATTTACCTCTGCCTTTTTTTGTTGGGGTTTGCAAATTTATTATTATATGCTATCTATGTTCCAATATTTGATATTAAAAAAAATTGTTCAATGAAAAAAATTGTTAAACCTGCTGCCGAGTACGCTCCTTTAATATTGTTTTTCGCAATATATAAAGGCTTCGATGACCTTATATTAGCTACGATAGTGCTTGTGGTGGCTACCCTGATAGGCGTGGGTGCTATGTATATGGCTTTTAAAAAAGTGCCGATGATGCCGCTTATAGCTGCCGCAATAGTTGCGTTTTTCGGTGGATTGACGGTTCTAAGCGGAGACGGGATTTTCATAAAAATAAAACCTACCGTTGTTAATGTTGTATTCGCATTGATATTGTTTGCAGGATTATTGAAAGGCAAAGGGCTTTTAAAATATATGTTCAAAAGTGCAATGCAAATGCCCGACAGGGCATGGAAAACGTTTTCTTTAAGATGGGCGGTCTTTTTTCTCGTACTAGCCGTTGCTAATGAAGTGGTATGGCGTAATTTTACCGAGGAATTCTGGGTTAATTTTAAAGTGTTCGGTCTTATGGGGGCTACATTTATATTTGTTATTACTCAGATTCCGTTTCTACAAAAGAATATAATTGAGGAAGATAAAGAAGATGAAGGAAAAACTTAAAACCATATTTGCGTTTTTATTAATTTTTTTCATATTTGTATTTGCAATTATAAATTTTCTTTTAACTAAGTACGGTAAAGAACATATCGAACTTTTTACTTCAAAGATATTTCAGGGCGATGCCACTATAGGGCGTTTACATTTAAATTTTTATCCTCCGGCAGTCGGAATTTTTGATATAAATATCAAAATAAAAGATGATAAAAGTCCGGTTAAAAATATAAAAATCAGTCGTATAGATTTAGGCTTTGATAAAAAAACATTATTTTCCGAACTGCTGATATTGCGTTATGTGAAAGTGATTGAACCGGAAATCATATTTGACGGTGAGGCACTTAATGCGAATCCCGTAAATAAGGAAAAACAGGAAGATGTGGTTTCAAGTGTTGAAGTGCCTGAAATTCAGGAGTATGTAAAACCGGATTTCAAGATAGTTGACCTGCAAAATGCGGAAATTGAAAAATCTTTTATTATTAGTAAATTAGATATAACAGATGGTAAAATAGTTCCGCTTGGCGAAAACGACAAATCGGAAAAAGAAGAATATAGGAAGTTACATGATATAGAACTTGAAAAGTTAGACAACTATTCGGGTTCTAAAATAAATGAGGCTGTCGTGCAGGAATTAGAAAAGGCTTTAAAAAACAAGCCTGATAAAGATAAGGAGCGTGAGGGAGAGGAAAATAAAGCCGAAGATACTACCCAAAAGGTTATTCAATGATAGACATAATTAAAAGATCAATTGTATCAATTACTTCAGCCGGACTGATAAGAACATCGGTTACATGCCTGCTTATAACAGCGGTTATATTGGGATTGTTTATAGCAACTGCTAATTTTGCTACATCTAATACGCAGATATCTTCATGGGGTTGGGGTGAAAAAGTAATAGATTACATATTAAATGCCGGTGCAGTACTGATGGCATGGTTTTTGTTTCCGATAGTAACCCCTGTAATTGCAAGCTTTTTTGTGGATAAGGTTGCTTCTGAGATAGAAAGAAGGGATTATCCGGGGCTTTTAAGTAAAACTCCCCATAAATTATCAACAATATTAAAAGAGGCTTTAAACTTCATGTTTATTATGTTGATATTGAATATTATATGCCTGCCGTTTTATCTGATACCGGTGTTTGGTTTGTCGGTCTATTATTTACTGAATTCATACCTTATAAGCCGTGAATTTTTTGAAATGGCGGCAGGGTGCTATTTAAGCCCTATTGAAGCTAAAAAGATGCGTAGGGGAAACCGATTGGTAATTGTCGGAAGCGGGTTTGTAATAATCTTAATCAGCAATACTCCGGTACTCAACCTGTTTGCACCGATTATTTCAATAACTATAATGGTTCATTTATTTTTTAAATTATATAAACAGAGTGTTTCAACGGCTTAATTGCATAGACCGGTTATTTTATTATATGCATCGGTGAAGCCGCTAAGTGAGTAAGTATCTATAGAGTAAGTGCCTATTTTTGACGTTCCCCTTAAAACCAGTTTGTAGCCCTTCTTCATTTTCTCTATGGCGGTAGCGTCATACTCATCGGTTTTAAACCATGCCGTTTCATCTCTAATCATGCTAAGTCTGTGTTCTTCACCGTCTATTATCATGCGTGGCTCGGTTCCCGATTTATAGGGATATCCGCCTGTGGCACTAATTTCTATAGCCTGTCCGCCAATGTTAGTGACCATAACATACGGTTCGCTACGGTTGCTGTAATTTCCCGTCTTACTTTTAGGGTAGCTGACCATGTAGCATAATTTAAAACCGTCCTTACTTCCCGTATATACCGACCAGTCACGAAAGGTGTTTTCAAGCTTTTGTGCAAAAGAATGTTGGCTATGTAATACACATATACCGAATAAAGTAATAAGCGTTAATGCGTTATATTTTTTTTTCATGACTGATATTAGATTTTCCCTTACTGTGTTAATCTAGCAGGATGTAATTGTAGCGTCAAATTATTTCAACAACGCCTAAGATTTTAAGGCGATTACCGACAAATTGCGTCCGTAATCACTTTCTTTTCTATGGCATGAACGGCGATAGCTAAAGAAATTATCTTCATCGGTATATGTGTCCATATTAACGTTGGTTACGGACTTTATGCCCGAATGTTTCAACTGATATTCTACATAAGCCGAAAGGTTGAACATATAGTGTTGAGGTTTTTCCGATGACATGAAGAACACCGTATTTTCAGGTGATTTAGAAATAAAACGGTCATAAAATTCCTTGCCTACTTCATAGGATTTTTGACCGATAGTAGGACCTATTACCGCCTGAATATTTTCTATGTCTGCTCCCAGTTCTTCCATTTTTTCTATGGTATTTTGCAAAATACCCGAAATAGTTCCCTTCCAGCCTGCATGAGCCGCACCTATAACTTTGTTCTCATTGTCAGCGAACATAACGGGGGTACAGTCGGCGGTTAAGATGCCTAAAACGGTATCGTTCGATTTTGTTACCATGGCATCGGCTTCTTTGCGTTCTTTAAAATTACCTTCAACTACTATCACGCTATCGGAATGTATTTGATATAGGGTATGAAGGTTCTCTTTTTCATAGCCTATATGAGCCATTGCAAGAAGCCTGTTTTTTTCAATGTTCTTGGGGTGGTCATTCGAACCGGCTCCCAGATTAAGCGACGAGTATATACCCTCGCTCACTCCTCCATGCCTTGTAAAAAAAGCGTGGACGATATTATTTTGTTTAGAAAATTCCTGACAGGTTATGGTCTTAGGTGTTTTTTTCATGATCGGCTTCTTTTAAAATCAGAAATTAAATTCCCACATAAAACATTGATTAGGTGAGGGCATATTAAAATAGTTATAGCCGGAATTAAAATTATCAAAAGGAAAAAGATTAGTAAAAGAAAAAGGGTTATCATCTATTGCGGTATTTTCGGGGAAAAAGCTAGAATAAAAATTTTCAAGCGAAAATAACGGAGAAAAAATATTATCGGAGTTTTCAAAATAAGAAAAAGGCTGAAAATAAGAACTAAAAGGAAAAGGTGTAATCGGATAAAATCCGATACATGCAGGTGCTGAAAATTTTATACTTGGCAATGATAGTCCTCCTGTTTTATACAACCTTTCTTCCTACTATGGCAGAAACTTTATAATTATTAAATAACCAATATAACTTACGCATTGAACGTTTCCATTTTGAGATGCTGATAAAAGGAATGAAAAAGCGTGTAAAATGCCTGAAGAATAACGTTAGGGGGCGTTGTTTTATTTTGTCCCAGTAATTGCCGTCCACTAAGATATCTTTTCGGATAATATCCTGACCTTCGAAAAGCTGTGCCAGTTCTTCGGGGGTAGGGCGGTACATAGTATCTATAGGGTCGTCATGTTGATGGTAGCTGCTCGGTACGGTAATGAAAAACAAGCCGCTTTGCGGTATCAGGCTCAAAAGCCTTTTTGCCAAATCCTCTTTATCTACAACATGCTCGAACATATGCGTACAGATGATAGCCTTGGCATTATAGGAGGCAAGCTGTTTTAATGCTTCATCATCAAAAATATCGGCACTTACATCAACGCCTTCGGCTTGCTTTAAATCGCAATGCACAACCTTAATGCCTCTTTCTTCCAGTGGTGCAAAAACGTATTTATGTATATGGGGCTGGTCTTGTTCACGGAATTTTTTAGTAGAACTTCCTATATTTAAAACAGGGGAAAGTTCCTCATCGGAAAATTGGGGTAATACCTTACCCAGCCATTTGGCATCACTTACCATCATATTTTTTTACCCTTTGCGGATTTGTGTATAATATTTTCATAAATATGAATAGTCTTAGAAGTCATTCCGTCAAGAGAAAAGTTACTTTGCACATGCCTTTTGGCACTTTTAGTTACCTCCTCTCTTTGTTTATCACTGATATCCAAAACTTTTTCAAGAGTGTTTTTAAATTCTTCCACATTTCCCGGTTCTACAAGCCAGCCGGTTTTGCCGTCTATGACGGTTTCACAAGTGCCGCCGTGATTCGTGGCAATTAGCAATTTTTCCATAGCCTGTGCCTCTACGGCTATTCTTCCGAATGCCTCTGGGCGTGTTGAAGCGGAAATTACGATATCGACAACGGTATAAAGAGCGGGCATATCCACTACATTATTTATTATGCGGATATTTCCGTTTAAACCTAACTTTTCGATTCTGTTAGTAAGGCGTTTCAGATATTCGGGGTGCTTGTTTATGCTTCCTACAAAAAGACATATATATTTGCTTTTATCTATTCCGACCAACGCTTCCATCAGGAAATCATGTCCTTTCCATTTAGTAAGCCTGCCGGGTAATAGTATAACCTGACGGTCAAGGTCAACATTTAGCTCTTTTGCTTTTTGCAATACCCTCCTTTCGGGGACTAAGTCCCTGTCAAAATGGTTCAGGTCAACGCCCCTATGTATCAGGTGTATCTTTTTTTCATCTATATCGTAGTTTTTGATTATATAGTCCTTTATAAAACCCGATACTGCTATTACTTGTTCACCTCGCATCATTATAGAGTTGTAACGCTTTTTAATAGGGTTGCCTATCGAGTATGTACCGTGTACGGTAGTCACAAAATGGCAGCCTGTTTTTTTACATGCAAAATATGCACTCCATGCAGGTGCGCGAGAACGTGCATGAACAATATCAACTTCATAATCCTCAATGATGCTTATTAAGGCATCGCTGTTCTTCCTTATCTGAAAAGGATTTTTTGAAGCTAAGGGAAGCTGTATATGTATTCCGCCGGAATTTTCTATCTGGTTGACCATATGACCCCCGGCAGATGCCACTATAGACTTAAAGCCGTTCTTGACCAATGCCTTTGACAACTCAACTGTGCCTCGCTCAACACCTCCTGAATGTAATTCGGGTAGAACTTGTAAAATTACAGGTTTATTTTTTGTTTGATTAGGGCTAATCTTATTTGTGCTACTAACTATCGGAGTTCTCCTTACTATGACACCTGAAATATTAAAATTGAATGAAAATCAATCAATCGCCTATCATAGAAGTGAAGGCGATAAAAGTAAACCTACAGTTATATTTTTAGGTGGGCTAATGTCAGATATGCAGGGAACAAAAGCACTTGCACTGGAAAAATTCTGTAAGGAAAAAAAATATGGTTTTGTCAGGTTCGATTATATAGGACACGGGCAATCAAGTGGAGAATTTACCGACGGCACTATAACCATATGGAAAAATAACGCTTTAGCGGTAATGGATAATCTGACGGAAGGTGAGTTGGTTCTGGTCGGCTCAAGTTTGGGCGGCTGGCTTATGATTCTGGCGGCTCTTGAGAGGAAGGGGAGGGTAGTGGGGCTTGTAGGGGTTGCTTCCGCCCCTGATTTTACCGAAGAGTTGATATGGGAAAAAATGAGCTTGCAGGAAAAGAGCGAATTAAAAGAAAAAGGCATATTCATGCTAAAATCCGATTATGGTGATGAGCCTTATCCTATTACGAAAGGTTTAATTGAAGACGGAAGAAAGAATATTATTCTTGATAAAAAAATAAATCTTGATTGCCCCGTAAGGCTTCTTCACGGTATGGAAGATGAAGATGTGCCGAATTATTTATCAATAGCTTTGGGGCAGCAGCTAACCACTGATAACATGTGCGTGAACCTGATAGCAGGTGGAGACCACAGGCTTTCTACCGATGAGAATATCAGTCTGATATGCGATACCCTAGGTGAGATGATAGATAATATGGGAAAGGTTTGGGACGATTAAAGTTCGATAAATGCAACTTTTATTATGTCACTTGTCACCCCGTCGTATGACGGGGTCTGGCAGTGCTTGCAACACCGCACCGGACCCCGTTATAAAAACGGGGTGACAAATCAACCATTAAACGTACAATTCCGTTAGTTTTTACTGTCATTCGCCGATTTAATCGGCGAATCCATTGCATAATTCCCGTAGATTCGCCGGTCAAGCCGTCGAATGACATCATGAAAAATGTTTATTGAATACTCTCTTTTATCAGATATCGGTTTTAAGCCACATTATTCTTTTTATTACCTTCGTATAGTACGTTAATTCCGGGTAGACCCTTGCCTTCAAGCCATTCTAAGAACGCTCCGCCGCCTGTGGATATATAGGTAAAAGAGTCGTTCAGACCTGAAAGACCTAGTGCGGCAACTACATCTCCGCCTCCGGCAACCGATTTTATTACCCCCGTTGAAGTAAGGTAAGCAAGGTTCTGAGCAAGTGTTATACTTGCCACATCGAAAGGTCTGTATTCAAATGCACCTAACGGGCCGTTCCATACGACCATTTTACATTTTTCTAGTTTTTCGGTAAGTTTTGCGATAGTTTTAGGACCTAAGTCCAGAATCATCTCGTCAGACGGAACTTCATCTATAGATACTACTTTACAATCGGGTGTGTTCCTTAATTCTTTTGCCACTACGGCATCTTGCGGAAGATATATCTCGCAATTATTATCTTTAGCTTTTGCTATTATATTTTTTGTTTCTTCAATAAGTTCTTTTTCATGCAATGATTTGCCTATCTTATATCCTTTAGCTTTTAGGAAGGTATTTGCCATAGCACCTCCTATCACCAAAAGGTCAACTTTTTTTATAAGTGAGTTCAGCAGGTCAAGCTTGGTAGAAACTTTTGAGCCGCCTACGATAGCCGCCATAGGGTGTTCACTATCTTTGAAAACGCTTTCAAGGTTTTCTATCTCGCTTTGCAATAACAGACCGGCAGCGGACGGAAGCTTTTTAGTAATACCGACTATTGATGCGTGCGACCTGTGTGAACAGGAAAAAGTATCATTTACAAAAACATCACCAAGGCTTGCAAGTTCTTTGACAAATTTAGCATCGTTATCTTTTTCACCTTTATGGAAACGCAGGTTCTCTAAAAGAAGCACATCACCGCTTTCCATTGATTCGACCGCTTCCTTGGCATGGTGTCCTATACAATCAACTGCGAATTTTACGAATTTTCCGTCTAGGGCGTTACTTAGGGCATCTGCCAGAGGTACTAAAGAAAGTTCCCTGTCAAATTCACCCTGAGGACGACCGAAATGCGAGATTATAACAACCTTTGCATTGTGTTGTATAAGATATTTAATTGTAGGGACTATCCTTAATATTCTCGTATTGTCCTCAACACGTCCGTTTTTCATCGGTACATTAAAATCAACACGGCAGAGTACTACTTTGTTATTTACGTTGAGATCTTTTAGGGTTTTTAATTTCATGTCCTGACAAGTGCTTTATTTTTACGAAGATATATACATGTAAAAATAAAAATTTACAAGCAACTAGTTATTACAAACGCTAAGTGAGCCGTCTATTAAATCGGATTTTATCCCCGAGCAGTCAAGAAGAGAATGGAATATTATATCATGACCGTGTTCTTTGCCTACTTCCGTCCTGATATTGCGGTATTTTTCGGGGTTATCCTCAATTAGTGAGTCTGAAAACCACATTAACATAGGAACATTATACTGTTCGGGGCGAATTATACCCTCTTTACGGTACTGACCGTGGAAGAAATAGCCGTCTTCACCCAGTGATTCGCCATGATCGGAGCTATATAAAACTATAGATCGTCTATCGTTTAACTTGCGGATTATTTCGCTGATAAAATAATCAGTGTGTAATATAGAGTTGTCATATGAGTTAGTTAGCCTTTCAATACCGCATGACGACATATCGTTTACTTTCTCACATCCGTTTAAAAAAGGTATGTGCTTGCAGGCTCTTTTAGGAAGGTCGTTATCGGAATCGGTATCTCCGTCACTGCATGTAGGAGACCACTTTTTAAAACCATTTTCGTATTTGTGGTCATAATTCCAGTGATTACCGCTTGAATGTATTATTAAAAAAAGATTTCCTTTATGGGAATCCAGAACTTTATCTATAGCCGGAAGTGAAACCGAATCTATTTCAGGTGCGTTATTGCCGAAGACTTCAACCAGTTCTACCTCTTTTAGGATATCCTGAATATCGGTTTCATGAAATGATGCGGAAATATTCTGCACATCCAGCCATATCGTTTTAAATCCCAATTTCCTATAAACACTTACAAGTGTTGTTTCGTGTACTTTTTTATTTGAGGTAGAACGGGTCAACATGCATGGAACTGAAATACCTGTCAAATTATCACAAGAGTTTACTTCCCCGAAATTTATCAGGTTTTGTACCTTGCTTAAATTAGGTGTTGTATCACGTTCATAGCCGTTGATTCCGAAATGGTCGCCCCTTGCGGACTCACCTATTATAAAAACAACCGTTAAAGGCTCTTCTTCTTTATAGAAGGCGGGAACATCGGATATATCGGTTTTCGGTAATTTATTCTTCTTTTGTGAGAAGTATTGTATAGTACTTTTTATGTAGTTATAAGGCATTTGTGAAGGCCGGTGGTTAAAATCGGTTGTGTATGTGGAAAAGGTAGATACGACATAAACACCGGCAAAAAACGAGAACATGAGGTTGCGACTCTTTTGATTGTCCTTATGGTCGTTCTTATAAAATAATACTGCAACAGTAACACCTATGAATACTGCAAGCATTGTCCATAAAATAAGGTTAACAGATATAACTGAAGCTATCTCGTCTTGTGTGCCTTCAAATAAAACAGATATTGACCTTGTTGAAATAACAACCTTAAACTTACTTATAAAATATGCGGCTATAGCACTAATTACGAATAATAAGGGCGTAAAAATAAGGAATATTAACCTGTGTATAGTAAGAAGGAATATTACGGCAAAAGCTATCTGGTAAGATTCAATAATGTGTAATATTAAATATGTTATCTGCTCGTCTTTTAACGCAGGATAATATTCTTTAAAGATTTGAAACCTGTTTATTACGACAGATGTGCTATATAGTAAAAAATATACTAATGAAACGCATAAAACAAATAACGGTCTGTTATATTTCATAATAAACTAAGAGATTTTTTATTAAAAATTATTTAAACAATATTTACTACGGTTACTACAATTAACAAAAGTTTTTAAGCATGATTACCTATTTGCTTTTTTTACCCGAAACTATTGATAGTTTTGTTGAAAAAAGTATAATACATATTATTAAGTAATTTGTTGAGTTTTTTTATGGTTTACGTATTAGTTAGCTTTATAACTATTATCGCTGTTGAATTGTTTTTAAGGTTTCCGTTAATCTCTTGTGTAAAAAAATTTTCAAAAGTTTCTAAAAAGTCATTAAAAGTTATTTCCTCGAAGAAAATATCGGATCATTGGAAAGAAAAAGTTATGCCCGTATATGCCGTCAAGGTGTTCATGCTTACGTTGAAATTAACAATTTTGATAATTTGCGTTTTTGCGGGAGCTTTGTTGCCTGTTTTTGTTTTAGAGTATGCAATGGTACCGGAGCCGTCTTTTTGGGTTGAAATCGCAAAGCCATATGCCCTGATACTTTCATGTATTGTCGCAGTCTTATACTATTTTTTGCGTAAACGTTATGTCAGATTATAGCGTCGGTTCAAAAATATTGCACTATATTGCGTTGTCATCACCATTTATAGGGCAGGTTTGTTTTGACGTTGAGTGTAGTTTTAATAAAAATAAACCTGAGCCTAAAAAACCGGTTTTTGTTGCGGGGCTAGCTAGAGCAGGCACAACAATGTTAATGAATAATCTTTATAATACAGGTGAGTTTATTTCTTTGACCTACAGAAATATGCCCTTTGTTTTAATGCCGCAAGTATGGACTAAATTTTCAACCCCGTTTACAAAGAATAAGGATAAAGAGCAAAGAGCTCATGGGGACGGTATAATGGTTAATTTTGATAGTGCGGAAGCCTTTGAGGAGGTCTTCTGGCGTTGTTTTGATAAGAATAGTTATATTAGCCGAAATGCATTGAGTCTTCATGAGCCGAGCGATGAAATTTTAGATAATTTTAAGAAATTTGTATCAAATGTTCTTGCCGACGGTGCCGGTAAACGTTATTTATCTAAGAATAATAATAATATATTACGTTTCCCCGCAATTAAGAATAGTTTTGAAGATGCTGTTATAATAATTCCGTTTAGAGATCCGGTGCAACATGCGATTTCAATGTTTAAACAGCACAAACTTTTTTCAAGAATGCAAAGTGATGACAGGTTTTCTCTAAGCTATATGAACTGGCTTGGGCATTACGAGTTCGGTCTCGGTCATAAGCCTTTTTTATTTGATAAAACGGTATTTAGCGAGTATCAAGCTGATAAAATAGATTATTGGCTGGATTACTGGATTCATGTGTATAGCTATTTAAAAGATAATTTTTCTCAAAGCTATAATTTTATATGTTACGAAGATTTGTGTGTAAAACCCGCTACCATCTTAACGGAGCTTTATAGCATAATTGAAGTTGATAAGGACTTATTACAAAAAAATGATGTACGCCAAGTTATAAAACACGATGAACCGACTATGAATGAAAACAGCACAAAAAAAGCTTTTAAACTATATGAGAGCTTAAAGAGTCTTACTTTCTATTCTTGAGTATTTATAGCCCGAAACACTATACCTTTTTACTTGGTTTTAGTCGATGTTTCTGTTAACCAACTTGCAGTATCGGCATAGTCCTTTGTATAAAAACGTGTTGTTATAAATTTCTTATAATAAGGATTTGTGGTATTTCTCTCTTTTAAACCCCTTAGCTCCCATATTATGTTACCGTCGGAATCCACTTGAAGAATAGTACTTTGTTCACGAGATGTAACTGTTAGTGAGCCATCATCAAATATTGTGTAAGAACCTCTGGTAGCGGATTTTAAGTTTCCGCTATAAATAATCCTACTTTTATCGGTCTGAGGGTCATATTCCATAACTCTTGAAGTGTTTATAACCTGAGATTTTTTATTTTCTTTGTCATCATAAATAGCTACGCTTCCTTCGTTATCAAACATAGTTATTTTTGCATCATCGGTTAATTTTATGTGGTGTTGACTACGCCAAGGCCCCCTTCTGGCATATATAATTTTATCTTCACTAGGTCTTAATACCGATATAGTACTTATATCCCGATGTGATAATAATATATCTCCTACATTTAGAAGCGGCCATTTTTGTGCATGGCGTTCTTCAACGTAAACAACATCATTTAAATGTAGTCCGTTATAATAATCTAAACCGTTTTTTATACGATTAAGCATGTGACCTTTATTGGCATAGCTTGTCGTTAGCATATTTTGGTAGTGAGAATTAAAATATGCGTCGGTTACAGAGTGAGATGAAAGTACCAGACCTTTATCTATGTCTATTATATTTACAATCATGTCAATGAATTGGATTTTATTTTTGTCGGTTCTGTCAACTAAAGGAAATGTGTCTCTGAGCTTACTTGAAGTTGCGATTAGAAATCCTTCATCATTTAATTCCGATTCATGATGGAACAGATCTAACAGTTGCCACTTTATATTTGAATCTTTGTCTAACCTTACGATTATACCATAGTCAAATACACCGTAGGTGTAATGATTCTCTCTTACGGTCATTATTAAATCGCCATTCGGCATAAGATGTGCATCGGTACAATCCGGTCGAAAGGATTCTTCTTTGTCATGGTTTCTGAGTTTTAAATATTCATCATACTCTTTTGTATTGCGAAGCGTGTTAAAATCAAATTTCCACTCGTGGGCTATTTCTCCCTTATTATTAAGGAGGTATGCAATGGCAATATTTTTGTGCGGTATTGACGGACATGTTACATAGTAACCGTTATGTACTTTTTCAGGTTGATCGGTCCATGTAGTTATCTCATCAACAAAATGCATGTCGGCATAACCAGTCATTACGGATTTTATCGACTCGAATTGACCTGCTTGTTTTAAAACCCCTACTTGATACGCTATAAATGAACATAACAATATAATGTTCAAATTTGTTAGCTTGTCCCACAAATCACCTTTTTTGTCCTTATTAAGGCTTTTTTCTTTTTCGGAATTTTTCTTAACTTTACGTATGAATTTTTTAATCGGATACCAGAATACAGCAAAAATCGTCAGTACAACGGATAAAAGCAATCCTCCTATTATTCCAAGAGTGCCTAGTCCTATTCCCGGTCCTATATAAGCTTGTGCGTTAAATGCTAAACCGGATAAGATGAAGGTGATTATGATTGTTTTTGTCATGTTGACGTTCCAATTTATTATTAAGTAAATGATACCGAGTATAAATTATTATAAGATTCTTAGTGCATTTTTTATAATACTAAATTTACAGGTTTGCAAATAATTTAGCAACGTCAATCATTCTAACGGAAAAACCCCATTCATTATCATACCATGAAGATATGCGTACGAATTTTTTATCAATTACTTTTGTCCCTCGTGCGTCAAATATCGAACTGTGAGGGTTGTGGTTATAATCAATAGAAACCAAAGGTTCATCGTTATATCCTAAAACGCCTTTTAATTGATTTTCCGACGCTGTTTTAATCAGCGAATTAACTTCATCTACAGATGTGTTTTTTCCGGCATCAAACGTTAAATCAACCATTGAAACGTTCGGGGTAGGGACACGCACCGCACAGCCGTCAAGTTTGCCTGATAGTTCGGGCAGGACAAGACCAAGTGCTTTAGCCGCACCTGTTGATGTAGGTATCATCGACATTGAGGCAGTCCTTGCTCGTTGCAGGTCTTTATGCGAGCCGTCTAGAACGTTCTGGTCGTTGGTGAAGGCATGAACGGTGGTCATGAATCCGCGCTCAATACCTATATTGTCATTTAATACCTTTGCAACAGGGGCAAGGCAATTGGTTGTGCATGAGCCGATAGATATAACTTTATGCTCAGGTTTTAAAACATCATTATTAACACCATATACGATAGTAGCGTCAGCATCATCGGCAGGAGCCGATATCATAACCTTCTTAGCACCGGCTTGCAAATGCATGGCTGCTTTATCACGCTTGTTAAATACGCCCGTACACTCCATAACGATATCAATATCAAGCTCTTTCCAAGGAAGTTGCAATGGGTCACGCAAC
The DNA here is from genome assembly GCA_027620075.1 of Pseudomonadota bacterium. NCBI lineage: Bacteria > Pseudomonadati > Pseudomonadota > Pseudomonadota bacterium. Next base: position 49,429 of record JAQCEY010000005.1, read on the forward strand.
TGAAATAACTTTATTTCACCACGTCCCATGTCGATATTGTTACCGATTCTTTTTACCTGAGGAAATGTTCCATGTATCGAATCATATTTTAATAAATGCAGGTGTTGTTCAATATCGGCAGGTCCGTTAACCGCTACAACTTCAACATCGTCACGTTCATATTCGGTTATCGCCCTTAAAACACAGCGTCCGATTCTGCCCAGTCCGTTTATTGCAATCCTTACAGTCATGGTTTTCCTTTCTTTATTTAAAATAGTTTAAACTACAAGATGATGTTTAACTTTATTCGCTACATCGGGTATTTGACTAACTTACCGCTCTTTGGTTGCTTTTTTCAAAATTCATACCTTCTGATATATTAGCATAGAATTCATCATTGAATCCCGCTATTTTGTCTTTCTTTCACGCTAAGTCGGCTACATCTCTTAATGCCGACTTTACTGTCATCAGTAATTTATTGGGGTCTTGGTTCATCAGTTGGCCGGTGTCATTATTTACTAAAGACTGAGTAAGCCTGTTTGCATTACTAACACCTGTTTTTATCGAATGATGTATCTCCTCGCCACTTTCTTTAGCTTCTTTTGCAAGTCTAACTACGAGGTTACTTACATTTGCAAGTGCACTTGCCGAATTAGCAGCAGAAGGTTGATCGGTTCTGGCGTTATACATCCAGTCCTGTGTTTTTAGGCTTTCAGGGTCAATTTGGTCAAGGTTTTGAATATCTTCTTCAGCAGCCTTCGCCCTTAAGCTTGATTGTAAAGGTAGAAAATCTTTTTTCCATTGCCATACGTCACCCGACTCAAATTGTTTGCCGCCTTCAACCTTACTTAATGCTTCGGCATTTTCCGACAGGACGTTTAGTATAAAAGGTGCTTTTCCATCTGATGATTGTTCTTTTTGTATTTGTAAAGCAGCCTCCATTTGAGCGGGAGTTACCTTCGGTTCGATTTCTTTGCCTTCTGCGTTACGAACTTTATCGCCGCTTCGTTCACGTTGACCTGTTAAAAATTCACCTATGAACGGTATGTCGTTTAGTTTTGCTTTTGTCATTATATTTCCTTTCTATCTTTTATTAGCTATTTTTTCGTTAACTTTTTTCACAACATTTTCAGATGTAATGCCGAAATTCTTATATAAATCTTCTATCGGGGCTGATGCTCCGAAGCCGTTCATACCGATGAATATACCGTGAGGACCGATGAATTTTTCCCAACCTTGTTTTATAGCGGCTTCTATCGCTACTTTCACGCTATCGTTACATAACAGGCTTACTTTATAATCGCTATCCTGCTGTTCGAAAAGCTCAACACACGGAACGGACACAACCCTTGTTCCGATACCCTGTTCCTGTAATTTTTCTCGTGCATTTATGGCTATTTCCACTTCAGAGCCGGTAGCAAATATGGTAGCTTTTAAATCTCCTTTTGCTTCTGCCAATATATAAGCACCTTTTGCACATTTATTTTCAGGTGTAAATTCGGTTCTTTGTTGAGGAACATTTTGTCTTGTCAAAGCAAGTATGGAAGGTGTGTTTTCCGATTCTAACGCTAACTGCCAGCATTCTGCGGTTTCTGTCGCATCGCACGGGCGGTAAACATTCAGGTTAGGCATAGCACGTAAAGACGCCAAATGCTCAACGGGCTGGTGGGTAGGGCCGTCTTCGCCCAGACCTATGGAATCATGCGTCATAACATACACTACACGCTGCTGCATAAGAGCAGATAGCCTTATAGAGCCTCGGCAATAATCGGTAAATACCAGAAATGTTCCGCCAAAAGGTATGAAGCCGCCATGCAGTGCGATACCGTTCATAGCTGCCGCCATAGCATGTTCACGGATACCGTAATATATATAGCGTCCTGAAAAATCATCTGCACAAATAGGTTTTAAGCTGTCGGTTTTGGTAAGGTTAGAGCCTGTAAGGTCGGCACTGCCGCCTATTAACTCAGGAGCAAGGTCGGTAAGTGTTTTCAGCACTTCACCCGATGCCTTACGAGTCGCCCACGAAGGCTTTTCTGCCGCATAAGCTTTTTTCAAATTTTCAACGGCTTCTTTTAAGCCCGAAGGTAGTTTGCCTGATATAAGTCTTTCAAATTCAGCTTTTTTATCAGATGAAAGCGAGTTTAATTTTTCGTTCCACGCATTTTCTTTTTCTTGACCTTGAGAGCCGATTTTTCGCCAGTTATTAAGTATTTCTTCAGGTACTTCAAACGCAGGTGAATCCCAGCCAAGAGCCTCTCTTGTGCCTTTTATCTCGTCATCACCCAAAGGTGAGCCGTGCGATGAGTTCTTGCCTGCTTTTGTAGGTGCACCATATGCAATTGTTGTTTTGCAGGCTATCATTGAAGGAGTATCGGTTTGTTTTGCTTTTTTTATAGCGGTGCGTATCGCAGAAGGGTTGTGTCCGTCAATTTCCTGCACGTCCCAGCCGCTTGCTTCAAAACGTTTTTTCTGGTCATCGGAAGTGGAAAGGTCGGTAGAGCCGTCTATAGTAATTCCGTTATCGTCAAAAAGTACGATTAGTTTATTTAATTTTAAGTGACCTGCAAGAGAAATTGCTTCCTGAGATATTCCCTCCATAAGGCAGCCGTCACCGGCTATTACATAAGTATAGTGGTCTACAATATCATTTCCGAAACGCTCCGCCAGCATTTGTTCGGCTATGGCGAACCCTACGGAGTTAGCTATACCCTGCCCAAGAGGACCGGTAGTAGTTTCAATACCTTTTGCGTGACCATATTCGGGGTGACCTGCGGTTTTTGCTCCCCATTGGCGGAAATTCTTTATTTCCTCAATTGTCATATCTTCATAGCCGGTCAGGTATAAAAGGGAATATATAAGCATAGAGCCGTGTCCGGCGGATAGGATAAAACGGTCACGGTCAGCCCAATCAGGGTTTTTAGGGTTGAATTTTAAAAAATCGCTGAATAATACGGTAGCAACATCTGCCATACCCATCGGCATTCCGGGGTGTCCTGAATTTGCCTTTTGAACCGCATCCATAGATAAAGCACGGATTGCATTTGCCATTTTTATGATTTGTCGGTCGGAGTTTTTAGTGCTTTGTTCTTCGGATTTATTCAGCATTTTATACAATCTTCCCTGTAAAAAATTAATTCTAACGTGGCTTATAAAGGAAAAATACGGCTTTTTCAATGTATTTTTAAACCGGTGTTTACTATCTCAAGTCAATCGGATAGGGTTTGATTTTTTCACTTCTTTCAACGTGGGTGTTATTTTTACGCATGCTCGTTTCTTGTTTTATTTATGATTTATTAAGTTTTTTCTTATACAATTTGTTATGTAATTGTAATAATTTATTGAAGGAATAACAAGTCGTTATGCGAAAATATTCATTTTTAAATGCTATATACTTATCTTTTTTTTCGAAAGATTTTTATTGTGATGTACTGCAAAACCGCAAAGGGTTGGGGTTTTTGTACCTGTTTTTTATTAGTTTTATAGCATCACTTATTGTTGTCTCGTTATTTGTGTTGAAGGTACGTGATTTTGATAGTCAAAAGATTGTTGATGGATTGGCTGCGAAAATTTCATCTTCCGAGCATACTTTCGAGGATAACCTTAACAGGGTTTTGGATGTTATATCTCAAATACCGAGGGTAACATTCGAAAACGGACAGTTATCCACAAATAAGCAGGAACCCTATTACATTACTGATCCTGTTTCGGGAAAAAACATAGTTATTTTTGATACTAGCGGATATTACAATGGTTTAGAAAAGACTGATGCGGTAATGCTTTTTACTAAAACAAAAATAATTACCAAAAAGAATAACCGTACGGAACAAGCTCATTATGTTTCAGAAATGACGGCAGAGCAGGGAAGTGAGGAAGATTTAAACGCAATGTTCTCTATTTTGTCGCAAATACCTAAGATAACTATAACAAACGGTATTGCCTCCATTGAAGAAAACGTACCGTATAATATTGTCGACAAAGAAGGCTCGCCGCTTGTTATCATAGATACTGACGGGGATTATGAACCTATAGAAGATAACGGAGCTTTTTTGTTAATTACCGAGGACAGGATATTGATAAAAGATGCTTTTGCAACTCCTCAGGACGAGAACGTTGTTAAAGAAGTTTTTATATCCGACATAAATGAAGACATGATATATACGTTTATCCTTGAATTTTCAGATGCTGTACGGAACTTCCTGTTTTGGTTCATTCCGTTGGTTGTGTTACCTTTATATACAATGTTCTCGTTTGTTTTGTCTTTGATATTTATTTTGCTTATATCATTAATTACATTACTATTCGGCAAAGTTCTTAAGTTAAAGGATTTCGAGTATGAAAACGCACTTAGGGTGTCGTCTTTCGCTATAACGCCCGTGCTTATAGTAAGCAAAATATTACCGGATGCACTGCCAAACCAGAACTTGATATATTTTCTAATATTGCTTGGATATTTGTATTTTGCAGTTTATGCTAACGTAGGAAATAATAGATCCGAAGACTGAGATGAATCTTCTAAAGTCAAAAATAGCCACTTTAAAAAAGGTACATGAAAAGAAAAGACGTGTAATGGAAGCGTATTATGATAAGCTTCTGAAAGCTTCTTTGATAATTTCCATAGTGCCTAATATGGGCATTTGCCTGTTAGTTCTGTATAACAGGCTTTCTTTATTAGAAGGTATATTAAGCGGGATACTGGTTTTTCTAAGCTCAATGTTATTTGCCAAGCCGTATCTTGATGATCTTTCGTCACTGACTGCATATGTGGATGATCTTACTGTCGGAAGGATTACAAAACCTCCACAATTAAGCTTTATCAATAACGTTGAGCAGCTATCAAAGTCGGTACTTAATCTGCAAAGAAAATGGGGGGAAAAAGCCATTGAGCTGGAAGCTGCTTTGGCAGAGAGCAGTATCCTGTTCGATACTATTCCCGATGTACTGTTGATGATAGACAAGGATCTGAATATATTAAGAGCCAACAATGCCGCTATAAATTCATTCCGTAGAGGAGTAATCGTAACTAACCTCAAAGATATGACGGAAGATGAGTGTCTTATAAAATGCGTCGGTGAAGTGTTGAAAAGGGGATATGGAGATACTGTTGAAATAACTATGAAATCCAACAATAAAGCACATGATTTTCTGGTTATGGTTGAAAAATTCCCGGTTCAGTCAATTGCCGGAATATCGGCAGTTATAATAATGCATGATATAACCGAAGAAAAAAGACGTAAGCAGTTATTAAAAGATTTCGTTGCAAATGCAAGCCATGAAATCAGGACTCCTCTGACAAGTGTGATGGGTTTTTTGGAAAATCTTAAAACCCTTGACGAAGAGGAGGACAATGTAGAAATAAGACGGAAAACCCGTAAGAAATTCTTTGAAATCATGACGGAGCAGACAAACCGTATGGCGAAGCTGCTTAACGACCTTTTATCACTTTCAAAGGCCGAGATGAATGCCGGCGATTCACTTTCCGAACCGGTGAATGTTGAAAGCGTTGTAAGGGAAGTAGTTAACAGACTTAAGCACCTTGCCGATGAAAAGAAGATAAAAATAAAGATAGATAACCTGCAAGATTCGCCTATCGTGCTTGGTAGCTATGATGAGCTATCACAGGTTTTTACCAACATAGTAAGTAATGCCATAAAGTATGGAAAAGATAAGAGTAAAATAGAGATATCTAAAATTATAGCTACGGATTTTTCACGCTCCTTCCAAATGCCTAAAAATTGTAAGAAGCTGTTATTGATATCCGTAAAAGACGAAGGTGAGGGGATATCGGAACAGCATTTGCCGAGAATTACCGAAAGATTTTATAGGGTAGATAAATTACGCTCACGTAAAGTAGGCGGTACGGGGCTTGGTCTTGCGATAACAAAGCATATATTATACCGGCACTGCGGAGATCTGGTGGTGGAAAGTAAACTTGGTGTAGGTAGTACCTTTACCGTAAGGTTGCCCGTGCAGTAATCTTTTAAACGCTATTTGTGAGCATTAAATGCAGTTATATATAGAAATAAATTGTGACAGTGAACTTTGGAACGGGTTTTTAAGGAATGCTGAAGATATCATAAATGATGCGGCGTTAAAGATATTCGCTGAATTAGGACTTTCGAGCATTTTACAAAGTGCTGAAATATCCGTACTGCTCACCGATAACGAATCTATCAGAATATTGAATAATGATTACAGGCATAAAGATAAGCCTACCAATATACTTTCATTTCCTGCCGAGATATTATCGGCGGGTGATTATACCGAAGTTGAAAAGAACCTGATGCTGGGCGATCTTGCATTCGGATATGAGGTAATCGACGATGAGGCAAAAGAGCAAAAAATAATATTTCACGACCATTTTACGCATTTGGCGGTACACGGGATATTGCATCTTTTGGGATATGACCATATTGAAGATGATGCCGCAGAAATCATGGAAGGCATTGAGATAAAGATATTGCAGCAAATGGGTGTAGCCGACCCATATAAGTAAATACTTCGGAATTGTACGTTTAACGGTTGATGTGTCACCGGTGAACTTGTTTCAGGGTCTTTTCAAAGCAAAAGAGATGCTGAAATAAATTCAGCATGACAAAAACAAATAATTCTAACGACTCAACTATTAAACTTACAATTCCGAAATATTTTAGTCGGGCTATTGAATTTTATAAATTTATGATTATATACGCAAAAGCATTTGTAAGTTTTTTATTAAATATATATTTGAAATAATATTTATATTTGCAACCTGTAAAATTTTTTGCTATTATTATAACTATGAAACAAGCTATAAATCAAGAAGATAAGCCTCCGTCAGCGGGCTTGTTAAAAGAAGACGAAGAACCCGGAGAGTCGACAAAGCGCCCTGATGAGGGTGCTAAAATCGAAAAAAAGGAGTCCGGTGCAGGTCTTATAAAAAAGTTCAGAAGCCGTCTTAACAAGGTATTCAGTCTAAAAAACTCAAATACAATTGAAAAAGAAGTTGTAGAACTAATTGAAGAGCATGACCCTGAGGGAGTGCAGATTAGTGAGGAAGAAAGAAGTATCCTGACGAATGTACTGAATATAAGTGAGCAGAAAGTCAATCATGTGATGATACCGAGAACCGATATTGTAGCGGTTCAGGATAGTGCAAGCCTTGATGAGATAAAAAAGGTGCTTATAGAAAAAGAACATACAAGAATGCCGGTATATAGCGAATCACTTGATAATGTGACCGGCTTTATGCATATCAAAGACTTGATACCGCATTTCGGTTCTGATAAAAAATTTGATATAAAAAGCGTTATAAGAAAAATATTATATGTCCCGCCATCTATGAAGGTTGTCGACCTTCTGGTGAAAATGCGTTCGGAGCGTGTGCATATGGCTTTAGTGTTAGATGAGTATGGCGGAACTGACGGCTTGGTTACAATGGAAGACCTTATGGAAGAAATTGTAGGTGAGATAGAAGACGAGCATGACGAAATTGATGAGGTAAACGCGATAAAAAAAATATCTGCCGGCGTTTATGAGGTAAATGCCAGAGTTTCGGTTCAGGATCTCGATAGTGCGATAAATTCAACATTCAAAAAACCTGATGAGAGTGAGGATTACGATACCGTTGGCGGCTTAGTTTTCTTTATGCTCGGACATGTGCCTGAAAAAGGTGAGGAAATAGAACACCCTGACGGTTATCTTTTTAAGGTAATTGAAGCCGATGATAGAAGAGTGAAAAAAATACTTATTTCACAAAAGTAATCCCAAATTTCGGTATTTGCTATATAAATATAAACGTCATACTATGGCTTGACCATAGTATCCAAGCAATTTACTACACACACTTTTTGCATAATTTTTTGTTTCTTGGATTCCGTATCAGGTACGGAATGACGTTGTTGTATAGAATCTTCTGCAAAAGGTTGTAAAGTTCAACTCTTAGTCCCTTCTCCCTTTGGGAGAAGGGACTTTTACACCATTTTGCAGAAGCTTCTATAAATATTTCTATTTATCTAGACAAATAGTTGACATAACCTTTAACTTATTTATAAATTGTAATATGTTTTAAATAAACATTAATTATATTTGTTAATTAAGTTATAGGCTGAAATATGTAATTTTAGATTTTATTAGTTCAAGTTGTTTGTTAACAAAAGAACCGTCTTTAAGTTAAAGTTTTAGTTTCTATCTCTTAAATAAAAATTTTGTAAATGTTCTATCTTGCCGTCAGGTGTTTGGTTTAAGTGTCTGGGGGCTATATGAGGTGTTTATGTCAATTACGGATTACGGTAATGATAAAGTGAAAAATAGCATTGACTTAATTAGAAGTCGTATAAGACAAAAGAAACAAAGTGCAATAGACCTGTTTGAAGGCAATGAGGATAAGCAGGTTGAAGAAAAAGCCGATAGACATATATCGGGCGATATCACCGAGGCTGAAATAATCAGGGATTTTAAAGTTATACATAATGAGATATATACTGATAAAAAGGCAGGTGAGATTTTTAATGATTCCGCTAAGTACAGGGATAAGAACAAATGCGGCTTAAGTGGCGAGATAATACATGTGCCTATAGTGAGGAAGATAATCTTGTCAAAGGGTTTGTAACACGGTCTTAAATCGTTGCATATTTGATTTAATGCCTCTATATTCCCCGCATGCAGCAAATTATAGATTTTATACTAAATACGGTTGACGGATGGGGCTATTGGGGTGTTTTTATCCTTATGGTTATAGAAAGCTCATTCATACCTTTCCCTAGTGAAGTAGTAATAATACCTGCCGGATATCTTGCGTATCAGGGCAAAATGAATCTTGCGGTAATTATTTTTCTGGGAACGGCGGGGAGTTTGGTCGGTGCTTTGGTCAATTATTATTTGTCGATATTCATAGGCAGGGCTGTAATTATAAGGTTCGGAAAATATTTCCTGATAACCGAGGACAAGTTGGAGAAGTCCGAAGAGTTCTTTAAAAAACACGGTTCCTTTTCAACATTTACAGGGCGTTTAATTCCCGTGATAAGGCAGCTAATATCAATTCCTGCCGGACTTTCGAGAATGAATCTATGGAAATTCAGTGTATTTACTTCGCTTGGTGCCGGAATATGGGTGATTATACTTGCGTTACTGGGCTATTTTATAGGTCATAGCGAAGAATTATTAAAGCAATATACTAAATTAATAGTGGTTTCTTTGTTGATAATTGTAGCCATTGCCGTTGTTATTTATGTGTATCGGCATAAAAAAAATCAGAAAAAAGCTGAAAATAATAAAAATTAAATTTTATTGGTTGCACTTTTTATAATAATAGTTTAGATATCCTATCTCTTTTTGCGGGTGTGGCGGAATTGGTAGACGCACTAGATTTAGGTTCTAGCGCCGCGAGGCGTGGGGGTTCAAGTCCCTCCACCCGCACCATCTTAAAATTGGAGTGTAAACAGTTTTGTTGTTACTTCGCTCTCGGATTTATGATAATTTTTTGTACTACATTTCTTGCATGATAACGACATAAAAAAATCCTTCTTTATAGATTAAAAAAGAAGAATAACTATATTTAATCTCTTTCAGGTTTAATTCCTCGAGGCTTGCTTCGTATAATTTAAGTTGTAAGTTGCATCTTAAGTCAGGCATCACTTGCAACTAAGCTATATGCCCCGTAGCTTGCTGCGGGGCAGTTTACTTGTAATGATATGATTAATTAGTAATGCCGCACTGTTCAGTAAGTCATTATCTTTATTTTACTTTCAATGCCATTGAGGCATATACGATTTTACTAAAAGGATAACAAAGATTTAATACAATTACCTTCCAAATCCGGGACCATCCGGTGAATTATATGGTCGCTTACGAGAATATCTTGATTCAAATGATTCTGAATTTGTTACTTCATCAACATCCATCTCATCAACACTCTTGCTATTTCTTTTCTTATTACGTGCATCCACAATAGCAGCTTGTATGCTGACTGTGCTTAACGCCTCGTAACCCTCATATTTCATTTCTCCTGATTTTAATTGTGCTTCCTCTATTTGCAATCTATTAATAGCCATCAGATCATATTTTTTAGGGTCTTGAGACTTAGATTTTTCTACAGGAGAAACAATTTTGTTTCCCCCAATATTTTCATGAATTCTTGGTTGTTTAAGAGGCGGTTCATCTGACATGGGCAATATCTCCTCAATTATATTTATTATATCAACAATAATAGCACATAATTATGTATTTAACGTTACAGTTTTCCCTTTTTTCCCATTATTATCTTAAATGGAGTATTTGGAACTTATGTAAATTACTCTAACTTCTTTCTTTACTTTCCGAAACGCCATGTACCCAAGTTCTTCTTTTGCGACCGGTTTTTTCGGGTTCAAAGAAGTCATTTTCGGAAGGTTGCACCGAATCATTTTTTGCCATAGTAATGGGCTGCATGTTTAGTTCCGAGTTCATTGCGTAGTGTGTGCGATATAGTTTGTCGGTCAAGTTTTCAGAATAATTATCACCTGTTTTAAAGGCGTATTTAGGGTTTTTGTCTTTCTTTTTTAAAATAAGACTGTCATGATAACGATCTATTACCGAATATAGTTTGTTTTCATCGGTTCTACCGTTTTGCATAACCATAACGTCTATTTCCTGACCGTTCATATTATACATTGCCGGTAAGTTTTTGTTGCCGTCCGGCTGCCTTGTGTATTTTGAGCTGTCAAACTCTTTAAGTCTTTCGGCACGATCAATATCAAGATAATAACTACCGCCCTGAAAAACCTTTTGTTCTAAGAATAGTACGGTTGCTTTCTTTACGTCATTTACTATTCCGACCTCTCCGATATATTTGTTCGATTCCGGATCTATTAGTCCTATAAGAGCGTCGATTTTTGCTTTTTGTTCTTCTGTTATTAATTCATTTTCAACAGCATGGTTATTTAGTGCGTAAAGATCTTTGTTTTCATAAACGGTTAGGTGTGTCTCACCATCACAACCGTTATTATTATATTTTATAGGTACTTTTCTTGAAACAAAGCCTTGAATAGTTTTGCCGTTAAAATCTTTTTCATCACTGTCTTTAATAGAACCGGTATTGACGGATTTAATCTCGGGGGCTAATGATTTTTCATTGGACAGATTATTTCCCGCATCTTTTATATCGGATAAATTACCCCAAAAAACCACTTCCGATTCCAGACCTCTTGATGACAAATTAGCCTGTAACTGTGAGGCAACAACCAAAGCATCGGATAAAGCTTCTTTATAATATAGAGAAACTATCCCTTTACTTTTTTTCGGGTCGAACATCAGGTTAAAGCGGTTGTTATTAGTCATTGTTATATGTCTTGCCGAACCTGCAATATTCTACGGTATTCATAAAGTTCTCTAATGAAAGGTAATAGCTATCATTTCAACCATAATACATTAAAATGTAACATATTTCAAGCATGGGCTTTTGATTGCAATTTAGGCGATATCAGGAGATAAGATCCTCATGCAAGTAGTTCTCCGGCTTGTTCGGGAGTGGCGACCTTTAACAGAAATTGGAAATACTATAAAATAACGAAAAACTACTAAACCACTTAGTAATATATTAAATTTTTATCGAAAAATATTGCAAATTCCGAAAAAATCCTTATACAGGTGTATCTAATTAAAAATACCAGATAAAATAGGGTCAGTTTACATATGCAAGTTACCGAGTTAAAGAATGAAGGGTTAAAAAGAGAATTTGAAATCACCCTGCAAGCTAAAGAAATAAGCAAAAAAGTTGACGAGCGTTTGGCTAAGGTTGCTAAAACAATTAAAATGCCGGGTTTTCGTCCTGGGAAAGTTCCTTTAAGTATCGTTAAGAAAAAACACGGTAGGGAAATTTTAGGCGAAGTGCTTGAACATGCAGTTGCCGATAGTTCGCAAAAAGTGTTAAAAGAGAGAGAGTTAGATCCTGCCGTGCAGCCGAAGATAGAAATATCTTCATATGACCCTGAAAAAGAAGACGCAGATTTGGTATATAACATTTCATTTGAGATATATCCTGAAGTTCCCGAGGTTGACCTTGCAAAAATCGAGATTGAAAAAAGCATAATTGAAGTTACTGAAAAAGAAGTTAAAGACGGTATGGAGCGTCTTAAGCAATCCCAAAAAAACTTCAGACCGATTAAAAAAGCCCGTGCAGCTAAAAAAGGCGATGCGGTAGTTATTGATTTTGTCGGCAAAACCGACGGCAAGGCTTTCGAAGGCGGTGCCGCTAATGATTTTCAGCTTGAACTTGGTTCGGGACAATTCATACCCGGATTTGAAGAGCAACTGGAAGGCTCTAAAAAAGATGACAAAGTTTTAGTTAAAGTTTCCTTCCCTAAAGAATACGGTTCATCTGAGCTTGCCGGTAAAGATGCTGAATTTGATGTTACCTTAAAAGATATATTAGAGGCGCAAACACCTGAGGAAAATGACGAATTTGCTAAAACACTAGGCATGGAAAGCCTTGATAAGCTTAAAGATGCCATAAAAGAGCAAATCTCTAAGGATTTTGAGATGATAACACGCACTAAGCTCAAGAAAGATATATTTGACGCTCTGGACGAAAAATATAAATTTGAAGTGCCTGAGTCTATGGTTGATATGGAGTTCAAGTCCATTCAGGAAAGTGCCGGCAATGCCGAAGAGGTTAAAAACGCTTCTGAAAAAGAAAAGCAAGAGCAAGATAAAGAATTCAAACAACTTGCCGAAAGAAGGGTTCGTCTTGGCGTTATACTTGCCGATTTGGGCAAAAAGAACGCAATTAATGTTTCCGAGGACGAGTTAAGAAGGTCTGTATTTGATCAGGCACGTAATTATCCGGGGCAGGAGCAAAGGGTTATAGAGTTCTATCAAAAGAACAGAGAAGCACTTGACAGGCTTAAAGGGCCTATTTTAGAAGAAAAGGTCGTTGACTTTGTTCTGGGCAAGGTAAAAACCAAGGAAAAAAGTGTTACAACCGAAGAATTGTTGAAATTCGCACAGGAAGATGAGGTTTAAAAACGCCGTTCTTCAGGTTTTATCCACCGAAAATTGTTAAAAAAATAAAGTCGTTAAGTTGTTGTTTTCTATACTTAACGACTTTTTTTATGCCCATTCTTTCTTAATAATGTTAACTTCTTTTTACTCAAACTCTTGCTATGTAATAAGTTGTTCTCTATATTTGTCAGATAGAAACAAAAACTTATTGAATAGGTAATGGTATGAGTGATGTTTTCGCACCACATATGGACTTAGTTCCGATGGTAGTCGAGCAGACAAATAGAGGAGAAAGGTCTTACGATATTTTCTCCAGACTCTTGAAAGAAAGAATAATCTTTGTCAACGGACAGGTTCATGACGGTATGTCAAGCCTTGTAACGGCACAGTTGTTATTTTTAGAGTCGGAAAATCCCGATAAAGACATATATATGTATATTAATTCCCCGGGCGGAGTGGTAACTTCGGGAATGGCAATGTATGATACGATGCAGTATATAAAACCTGACGTATGTACTTTATGTGTAGGGCAAGCAGCTTCAATGGGTTCCCTGCTTCTTACTGCCGGTGCTAAAGGAAAAAGATTCATTCTTCCAAATGCCAGAGTTATGATACACCAACCATCGGGAGGCTTTCAGGGACAGGCAACCGATATGGAAATACATGTTAAGGAAATATTGGAAATTAAAAAACGCCTTAACCAGTTGTATGTTAAACATACGGGGAAAAGTTTAACCGTAATTGAAAAAGCCATGGAACGTGATAACTTTATGACTGCCGAGTCCGCAAAGGAGTTCGGACTGGTAGACAAGGTTATAACTCAACGCCCTCATGACGCTAAAGATGCTAAAAAATAATATAAAGATAGGTTAATTAGATGGTTAAATCTGACGGAAGCGACTCAAAAAACACTCTTTACTGTTCGTTTTGCGGTAAAAGCCAGCATGAGGTTCGGAAGTTAATAGCCGGACCTACGGTTTTTATATGTGATGAATGCGTAGAGCTGTGTCTTGATATTATACGTGAGGAAAGCAAGTCATCTTTAGTCAAAGACGGTGACGGAGTTCCTAACCCTAAAGATATATGCAAAGTACTTGATGATTATGTTATAGGGCAAACTGCCGCAAAGAAAGTTTTATCGGTTGCCGTGCATAACCATTACAAAAGACTGAGCCATTCTGAAAAAGGTGCAAACGATATTGAGCTTGCTAAAGCCAATATATTACTAATCGGTCCTACAGGTTGCGGTAAGACGTTATTAGCACAAACTCTGGCACGTATCCTTGATGTTCCTTTCACTATGGCAGACGCTACTACGTTGACGGAAGCAGGTTATGTGGGTGAAGATGTTGAGAATATTATTCTTAGGTTGCTACAGGCTGCCGATTATAATGTTGAACGCGCACAAAGGGGTATAGTTTATATTGACGAGGTTGATAAAATCTCCCGTAAGTCCGATAATCCTTCTATTACACGTGACGTGTCTGGCGAAGGTGTGCAGCAGGCGTTATTGAAAATTATGGAAGGTACTATCGCATCAGTTCCACCGCAAGGCGGACGTAAACACCCGCAACAGGAATTTTTGCAGATTGATACTACGAACATATTATTCATTTGTAGCGGAGCATTTGCGGGTCTGGAAAAGTTAATATCCAGCCGCGGTAGGGGAACTTCTATAGGTTTCGGTGCTGATGTAAGAGGCGAGGAAAAGCGTCGTGTGGGTGAGATATTGCAGAACTTACAGCCTGAGGATTTGGTTAAATTCGGCTTGATACCTGAGTTTGTAGGTCGTCTTCCGGTTGTGGCTACCCTTAATGATTTAGATGAGGGAGCGTTGGTTGAAATACTTACTACCCCTAAAAACGCACTTATCAAGCAATATCAGAAACTGTTTGAGATGGAAAATGTTAAACTTGAGTTCAAAGATGATGCACTGGACGCTATCGCTAAAAGAGCGATTGAACGTAAAACCGGAGCTAGGGGCTTAAGAGCGATATTAGAAGATATATTACTTGATCTTATGTATGATGTTCCAGGCATGAAAGACCTTAAAGAGGTGGTGGTGAATAAAGATGCGGTAGACAAGAAAAAAGAACCTATATTAGTCTTTGAAACTAAAACCAAAAAAAGTCCTAAGAAAACAAAAGCATCTTAATTAACGCTTATTTTGGTTTTTTAGAAATTTTTTAGGGGAATATGACAACAAGATCCGAAGTTGCTTTAATCAAAGAGCTGGAAGACTTTCTGTCTTCTAAATATCGCACCCTATCCGCTAGTAGAAAAGAAGAACTTTTAGGGCTTTATAAAAAATATCGAAAGCAGGAATCTTTACTTATAATTTGCTGGTTTTTTAGCTTTCACTACGTTTATGTGGGCAGATGGAAGATGTTTTTTCTGTTTTTTTTCTCTTTAGGAGGTTTATTTATATGGTGGGTCATTGATTTATTCAGACTTGATACTATATTAAAACAATACAACAAAAAAAAAGCAGAAGAGCTTTTTGAAAAATTAGAAAAAGCGTAAACATTATGATTGATAAAAAACAAGTAAGTGATGACCTTTATTCATTGTTACCTTTAAGAGATATAGTTGTTTTCCCCGGAATGATAGCTCCTTTGTTTGTAGGGCGTAGTAAGTCCATCAGTGCTTTAGAAGATGTGCTAAAAAAAAATAAGATGATATTGCTTGTAACACAAAAAGACGCAAGCAAAGATGAACCGGCAGCCGAGGACATATATAAAGTAGGAGTGTTGGCGAATATTCTACAATTGTTAAAACTACCTGACGGAACCGTAAAAGTTCTTGTCGAAGGTCGTCAGCGAATGAACATTAAGGAAGTTATCGAAGGTGAAAATTTCTTTCAGGCAAGAGTAAGTGTTATTGACGAAAAATATAGTGAGGACAAGGATATTAAGGCTCTTTCCAGATCTATCCTTAACCAGTTCGCTAAATACTCAAAGCTTAATAAAAAAGTAGCTCCTGAAGTAACAAATTCTTTATCTCAGGTGACAGATGCCGCACGTCTTGCAGATGCAATAGCTTCCCACCTGACCCTTGAAATTGATGAAAAGCAGAAAATACTGGAATGTATCGAGCTTTCAAAAAGAATAGAGATGATATATTCTTATATGGAATCTGAAATGGAGGTTCTGGATACGGAAAAGAAAATTCGTACCAGAATTAAGGATCAGATGGAAAAAACCCAAAAAGAATATTATCTTAACGAGCAATTAAAGGCTATTCATAAGGAACTTGGTGAAGAAGACGGTAAAGACGAAATATCAAGGCTTGAAGAGCAGGTCAAAAAATTAAAGCTTACAAAAGAAGCTAAAGATAAG
Organism: Pseudomonadota bacterium; assembly: GCA_027620075.1. Lineage (NCBI taxonomy): Bacteria > Pseudomonadati > Pseudomonadota > Pseudomonadota bacterium. The sequence continues at coordinate 65,703 of JAQCEY010000005.1, forward strand.
GCTTTATCTGAAATAAAGAAGTTAAAGGCAATGTCGCCGATGTCTGCCGAGTCTACCGTAACGAGAAACTATCTTGACTGGCTGTTCAATATCCCTTGGGATAAAAGAAGTAGAATAAAAGGCGATTTGAAATTTGCTAATGATGTTTTAGATAAAGACCATTATGCTCTGGATAAGGTAAAAGAGAGGATTCTGGAATTTCTGGCTGTACAGCAACGCACAAAAAAAGTCGGCGGCACGGTTATCTGTCTGGTAGGTCCTCCTGGAGTGGGCAAAACATCGCTTGCAAAATCAATTGCTAAAGCTATAGGACGCAAGTTCGGCAAGATATCTTTGGGCGGAGTTAGGGACGAATCGGAGATAAGAGGTCATAGAAGGACATATATCGGTTCAATGCCGGGTAAAATAATTCAGTCCATGAAAAAAGTAGGAGCTTCAAACCCGTTATTATTACTTGATGAAATTGACAAGATGGGTAACGATTTTAGGGGAGATCCCGCATCTGCACTGCTGGAGGTTCTGGATCCCGAACAGAATTCTAATTTTAACGACCACTATCTGGAAGTGGATTATGATTTGTCGGACGTAATGTTCGTAACTACGGCGAACAGCCTTAATATGCCGCCTCCTTTGTTGGACAGGCTGGAGGTTATAAGAATAGCCGGATATACTGAAGATGAAAAAATAGAAATAGCTAAACGGCATTTGATTAGTAAGCAGACTAAAAAGAACGGTCTGAAAAAAGGTGAGTGGTCTGTTTCAGATGACGCTCTTAGGGATATCATAAGGTATTATACTCGTGAGGCAGGTGTCCGTAATCTTGAGCGTGAAATCTCAAAACTTGCCAGAAAATCCGTAAAGGAAATCCTTACCCAAAAAACGGAAAAAGTAGAAATTTCTTCTAAAAATATTGAAAAATATCTCGGTGTTAAGAAATTCTCATTCGGTGAAACAGGCGAAAAAGATTTGGTGGGCGTGGTTACAGGGCTTGCATATACCGAGTTTGGCGGTGACATGCTAACTATTGAGGCTGTAAAGTTACCGGGCAGAGGTGTTATAAAAAGCACCGGAAAGCTTGGCGAGGTGATGCAGGAATCGACTCAGGCAGCATTTAGCTATGCCCGTTCCCGTTGTTTAGAGCATGGAATTACACCTCCTCAATATAGGAAGGAAGATATACATATTCACGTACCTGAAGGGGCTACCCCGAAGGACGGTCCTTCGGCAGGTGTTGCAATATATACCGCTATTGTTTCGGTAATGACAGGGATACCTGTTAAAAAATCAGTTGCTATGACAGGTGAGATAACATTGCGTGGTAGGGTTTTCCCGATAGGAGGTCTGAAAGAAAAATTACTGGCAGCCCTTCGAGGAGGAGTGAAAACCGTATTGATACCTAAAGAAAATGAAAAGGATTTAGCGGAAATACCCGATAATGTAAAAAACGGACTTGAGCTAATTCCGATAACTACTGCAGAAGAAGCTCTTAATATAGCTTTAACTAAAATTCCCGAGCCGACAGAGTGGGTTGAGGTTGAAAATATTGCAGCAGATGCTACGGTAAATGATGGGGACGATAGTTTTATTACTCATTGATAAATACAAAGGTATTGTTAATTATAGATGTATTTTGTATAAATTGTACTGCAATTTTTAATTTTATGTTATACTGAACTTGTTTAAGTATCTAGTAGCCTTTAATATAAGATGCTCAAATAAATTCTCTATTACAAAATCTATCTATAATTAATAATACCTAAAAAAGGGTATAATTTAGTGAAGGGACGTAGGTAAGATGTTAAATAAAATCAGAACGTTTTCAGTATTGTTTTTGTTATCGACGGTATTTGCTGCCAATACTTCATACGCTCAGGAAACGGAAACTGTTGAAGAGAGTGATGCTACGGCTCAAGTTGCAGAAATCGGGGATAGCGACATTGAGGTTACATCATTTAACGTTAGTACCATTAAAAGTAATGTTGCTGAAGGTTCTAAATTAGAAATTGAGTTCATGGTTTCTAACCCGTCATATAAAGTCCTATCTATGGATGCGGAAAAAAGTAAGATAAATTCCATATTTGTTTATGATAAGCCGCCAAGGGACATTTTAAAAGAGTCACGAGAAAGAGCGAAAATAGAGGAAGAAAAGCTTAAAGAAGAAAGTCAGAAAGAACAGCGTGGAATATTTTATTATACGGGCTGTTTGACCGGTGACGGATGTAAGCCGGAACTTCTTGAGACAAGTACCCGTGACGGTAATTTATATATAAATTATAAGAATAATATTTTTGTACTTGAGTCTATGCGAAATCTTTGGGTGAAGGCGGATTTCTACGTTATGGCAGCGTCGGAGGGTGCTGAAGAAGGTAAGGCTCTCATAAAAGATGTATCCATAAGCAATACCGTTCCGAGTAAAATATCTAATGAACTGGTTTCATTCAGTATTTTAGCGAACGGTAACTATAAAAGTACTGTAGAAGGCGGTACGTCTTATGGTTTTAATATAACCGAATCGAATAAACATGTTAAGTCTATGCAAGTCGTCAGTCTGGAGGATGAAACCGTGTTATCTTCCGTAGAAAACATAGGCAACTCTTTTTATCTGGAAGAACAATTTTTAGGTAAACCTATAACATTAGCGGTTAAATATTACGATTTGAGTGAGTATAATATTAAATTTAATCAGTATTTAATTAACAACTAGTATAGTTTTATCCGGAAAATTTATATAAAACCTTGCGTTCCATAGAAAACTCAACCCTGCCGGTATGTGTAACACACTGCCAGTGTTTGTGATTTGATGTTCTTTTAGTAAAAACCGACGGGCTGAATATAGCTATATTAGTGCTTTGTTCACTCCTTGCACTGAAAAAATAAAAAAGCTCAATCTTTTTATGCCTTAAAATAGAACCTAATTTCTGACTGTTTTTGTAACTATATTTATCCGTTAGCACAGATCTATATTTGTTAAATGGAGGTTTTGTAAGGTCTACGAAAAGCTCCGTTCCGGCAAAAAATTTAAAAGAAGTGTAGTTTATAGTAACCGGAGGAATCTTAGCGTCGGTATCGTCAAGGAAGCGGAAGCGTTGATGTGCTATTTCGGCAAAAGCCCCACTTAAGTCCATGCTGCCGTAAAATATTGAGCGTTCGGTTTGCCTGCCATATCTCGTACCGCTTAAAAGAGGGGGGTATCGAAACGGCGTGAACAATAGATAATCCCTCTTTGCCGCATCGCTCATCTCAAAAGGCTGAGGCTTCGGAGGTTTGCTGTCTTCTAGCATCTTCTCCAATATCTCATGCTCGGTATTGCTGTCCACCAACGGTCTGGTACTTATATATTGCTGATCCTCAACAACCCTGAAGCCAACACAATCATTATTAGGACATATATGCTCTTTTATATTTATATCGTCAAACATTTACCCTTCAGAACCCCTTAAAGCATCTAAGTAAATCACCACCCTTGATAATCCTTCAACATTCTTCATTGCATCAATGGGGGTGCTATTGAATGCACGGTTATATGAATCAAGCCATTGTTGTTGTGCTGTCATTCTATCCCCTAAAAAAGCCCCAAGACTCCTGAAAACCCTTATAAGCATCAAAGACAACTGCCCCGTTTTTTTGTCATGCTCTATTTGCGTTTGACCTTTTTTTAAGCGGGTTATAAAAGAAGAATCAACACCGATTATCTCGGCAATATCCTTGTTGCTCAGTTGCCACGAATCCTTCAGGTTAAGTATAGCTTTTGACAGAACTTCATCTTTTCCAATGTTATTATTGTCTTGAATAGTATTATAATCCATATTAAAACCTAAAGATAATTAATTGCATATACAATAATACCATAAAAATATTGCATATGCAACCGCATCGGTTTATCTTTCAAAGCCTGAAGGTTTTGATAGCTTTGCGAATTCTTCTCCTATCTTTTTTAATTCTTCTAATGTTCTACGGCTGAACGGTTCTTCTTTTTCGACCCATAAAACCGGTTGCGAGCGTTGCCTTACGAGTCTTCTGTGACCGCCGTCGGATTGAACATTTTGTAATTTGTTTTCATCTTCCCAAAAAAGATTTCGTGCTTCTTTAGGTTTTTTTACGGGTTTTTCTTTTTTTTCAAAATTAGTGTCCTGTTTCACATCAACCCACAACTACCATATTAATATTTGGTTAATAATTCATTAAGCATACCGTGTTACAATAATATTGCATAGGCAATACAAATAAAACTCAAGGTATGGGTATGAAATTTAACAAAATTATTGTGCTTGGCATTTTTGCCATGATCATTTCTTCTATATTTTCATTTTCTGCAAAAGCAGGCGATTGGGTGCAGTGGCACTCAACCAATATACAGCTGTTAAAAGGTTGGGATTATGATGTCGGCGAAGAAGGTCGGACTATTATCACTCTGGAGCACGCAAATAGCTGGAAATATGGTGATTTCTTCATGTTTATTGATGGGACACGTTTTGATCCCGGCAAGACAACCGCCTATGGTGAGTTTGCTCCCCGCCTTAGTTTAAGTAAAATATCCGGCAAGAAATTGTCTTATGGTATAGTAAAAGATGTCCTGATCTCAACCATGTATGAAAAAGGTAAAAGTGATATAAGAGCTTATCTTTATGGTGGGGCTATTGACTTAGATATTCCCGGATTTAAATTCTTCAAAACCAATTTTTTTATCCGTGATAACCCGGAAATTCAAAATGAAAGAACCTGGCAAATAACCCTGGCGTGGAACAGCCCATTTGAAATTGGTCAGCAAAAGTTCCTGTTTGAAGGATTTGCTGATTTTGCCGGGGATGAGGGGCGCACATATCACAAGAATCAAATGATTGTACCAAGGCTGCTAATGGATATAGGCCGTGCAATAGGTAAAAAAGAAGGTAAATTATATGGCGGTATTGAATATCAATACTGGCACAACAAATTCGGCATAGACGGTAAAACTGAATCTGTTCCGCAATTGCAGCTTAAATGGGTGTTTTAATGGGAGAAATAGCACGATATATAGCAAAGATATTATTAATTGCTGTAGCGTATTTTGTCGCAGGTAAATTATCTCTCCTGCTCGCTATTCCACCCGGTTTTGCAACTCCTGTATGGCCAGCTGCCGGAATCGCGTTAGCTTTAATATTACTCTGGGGATACCGCTATTTACCCGGTGTATTTTTAGGGTCATTTGCCACTAATTTATTGATAGCGGCAAATTCCGGGGCGGATATTATTTCCGTTACCCCTATTCTTGTTGGAAGCGGCATTGCTTTTGGTGCTTTATTACAAGCAGCTATCAGTGCATATTTAATTAAAAGATTTGTTAATTTTCCAACAACTCTAAGTAACGAAAAAGACATTCTTACCATCCTGTTACTAGGTGGTGTTGTCGGCTGCCTGATCAATGCCACTATAGGCCCGGCGGTTCTGCTAATGGCTGGCTTTATACCTCTCAAAGCATATTTAATCAGCCTGTTCACCTGGTGGGTGGGTGATGCGATAGGAGTTATATTATTCACACCTCTAATATTGATTTTATTAACAAAATTTGTTTCACGCCTGAGAAAGGCAATAATAACATTGCCTACTTTACTCTTTGTCATAATTACGATTTTTGTTTTTACCAATAGTAAAGAAGGTCAGCAGCAGAATGCATTGCAGTCGCTTGAAGTAAAAGCGGCTAATATTACAAACGAGTTCCAAAAAAACATGCAGTCAGCTATAAATAGCCTTGTGGCAATTGATAGCTTTATCAATGCCTCACAATATGTAGATGCAGAGGAATTCAAAACATTTACAAAAAAATCTCTTGAGCTGTATCCTGCCATACAGGCTTTATCATGGAACCCTGTAGTAAGACATGAAGACAGGAAAGATTTTGAAGAAAAAATCAGAAAGCAGGGGTTTCCTGATTTTGTAATTAAAGAACGGCTTGATATTAACGATATCCGGCCTGCTTCCAAGAGATATATATATATTCCTGTTGCCTACACTGAACCATTTGATAAAAACAAAGCCGCACATGGTTATGATGTATACAGTCCGGACAAGGTAACAAATAATGCATGCCAGAAAATTCTTGACCGGGCACGAGATGAAGGAATGGCAATCGCTACAGGACGCCTTTCTATAGTTCAGGCGGAAAACCAATATGGCCTTATAATTTACCACCCTGTATATAATAACAAGGAATCACAGAACAAGGACCTTATCGGCTACACTGCCGGAGTATTTATTGTGCCTGATATGCTTGCACCTATTAATAAACTTGCAGGCAAAGAATCACTTGATGTTATGTTATATGACCTTGATGCACCTGAAGACAAGCAGCTATTATATGATTCCAGGACTCCTGATAACAAGGAATCCAATGTTATAGAAGATAAGGGCGAGCTATTAGAATCTATAGTAAAGTTTGAATTTGCCGGACGTGAGTGGGGATTTACATTTATTCAGAAAAACGCCTTGACTGATATAGGGCATAGCTGGGAATTATGGTACATCTTAATAGGCGGACTATTTTTCTCGGCTATATTTGGTGCTTTTATATTAATTTTATCAGCCCATACGGATAATTCTACTCAATCAGAGCAGGATACGGAAAATTTTAAAATCAGAATATATCTTATTCCTGTATTTTCCTCCGTTATTGCCATCTCAGTAACAATAATATTGTGGCTACAGCTTGAAAGGCGGGAATATGATTTTATCCGTGAGACTGTTAAGAAACAACCAGAGCTTATAGCAACATCGATTAGAGACAATGTAAATAACTCGGTGATTGCACTACGAAGAATGGCTGAGAGGTGGGAAATAGAAGGTAAGACACCGGAAAATGAATGGCAGCATGACGCAAAAAATTATGTGAGGGACAATATAGCGTTAAAAACCGTTGAATGGGTTGATGAGACATATCATGTCCGTTGGGTAGAGCCTTTATCCGGTAATGAAAATGCTTTAGGTTTGAATATTGCATTTGACGAAGAACGAAAAAATGCCTTAAAAGGAGCTGCGGAAAAGAATGCGATTACCATCACCCCTCCACTTGATCTTGTCCAAGGCTATAAAGCCTTTATATCCTATGTACCCATCCATGTTAACAACGCATTTGACGGCTTTATAGTTGGAATATACGATATAAATATTTTTCTTAATCAGATAATTAATGAAGACTCCAGAAGTTTATTCAACATCAGAATTAGCGATGGGCAAAAAGAGGTGTACACGTCTATTGAAGATAATGATTATGAAAAGAAACTTAGTATAATAAAAGAGCTGGATTTATTTAATAGAAACTGGTCTGTAACTATATGGCCTAAGAAAGTTTTTATAGTGCAGTATAAATCTCCATTATCCCTACTGATATTGATGGAAGGGGTGTTTACTTCTCTGCTATTTGGAATAGCAATCTATTATGTAATACTTTCCAGATTACGCAGTAAGATGTTTCAGGATGAAAAACAACGCTCCGAATTGATTCTAAATTCGGCCAAGGAGGGTATTTATGGCCTTGATCTGAAGGGAAATACTATTTTTGCCAATCCTGCTGCGTTGAAAATCACAGGTTATACAGAAAAAGAGATGTTGGGAGTACCACAACATAATCTAATCCGTCACACATACCCCGATGGCACCCCATATCCAAAAGAGTGTTGTAATATATATAAAGCTTTTACTGAAGGGATACAAAGTACCATAGATAATGAGGTATTCTGGCGTAAAGACGGCAGTTTTTTTCCTGTGGAATATACCTCATCTCCTATAAGGGATAAACTTGGCAATGTTACAGGGGCAATGGTTGTTTTCAGGGATATAACGCAAAGGAAAAAGGATGAGGAAGAGTTATTCGCTGCCAAAGAAAAAGCCGAGGAATCCACCAGGCTAAAATCAGAATTTCTGGCTAATATGAGTCATGAAATCCGCACCCCATTAAATGGAATTATTGGGATGAACAGCTTATTACTTGATACGGAGTTAAAACCAAAACAGCGTAATTATACAGAAACCGCTATTAGCTCTGCTAATGCATTACTTGAACTAATAAGTGATATACTGGACTTTTCTAAGATTGAGGCGGAAAGGATGGATCTTGAACAAATTCCTTTTGATATGCAATCTTTAGCAGAAGATGTTTGTGAGATAATCAAAATAAAATGCTATGAAAAGAATATTGGGCTTTTATTTCAGTATGCGCCCGAAACACCGCGCTACGTTGTAGGTGATCCCGGGCGTGTAAGGCAAATCCTCCTAAACCTCTTAAGCAATGCGGTAAAATTTACCGAAAAAGGTCATGTGTTATTAGAGATTGCTTCTTTTAATAGCAATAATGGCAAATTAGGTTTTCTTGTAAAAGTAGAAGATACAGGAATAGGCATTCCTAAAGACAAGCAGGACTTGATTTTTGAGAAATTCAGTCAGTCTGATATGGCCACAACCCGTAAATATGGAGGTACAGGGCTTGGGCTTGCAATTAGCAAGCAACTTGCAATAATGATGGATGGCGACATCACCATTGAAAGTGAGGTAGGCAAAGGTTCTAAATTCCAATTAACAATGGAGTTTAATCCAAATACTGACGAAGCTTTTAATGCGGTTGAGTACAGGAAAACTGACCTGAAAGGAATTCGGGTGCTTGTTGTCGATGATAGCGAAGTAGCATTAGAAATTATAAAGGAGCAATTGTTAAATACAGGGCTTAAGGTTGATACTTCCCCTGATGCCATAAAGGCGTTTGCTATGCTGGAAAAAGCTGCCAAAAATAACAAGCCTTATGAAATAGTAATAACGGATCAGTGTATGCCTCAAATGACAGGAGAAGAATTGGGGACTAAAATCAAACAAACACCTGAACTTGCCGATATATTACTTATTATAATTACATCGGCTCCAAAACAACAATCAAGTAAAAAACTACAAGAGATTGGTTTTAGCGGCTATTTGACAAAGCCTGTATACCCGTCACATCTTACTAAAATGCTGAATATCATTTGGCTGGCCAAGCTTGATAAAAAAGAAATTCATTTGGTAACTAGCCATACTATAAGAGAATCCAGAATTTCCAAAACAGAAAATATTGTCTGCAATAATGTTTCAGTGTTATTAGCAGAAGATAACAGAACAAATGTACTTGTTGCAAAAACAATGCTGGAAAATATTAAATGCAATGTCACTGTAGCTGAAGATGGCGAAAAGGCTTTAGGTTTATTTAAAGAGCAGAGTTTTGATATAGTGTTAATGGATTGCCATATGTCAAATATGGATGGCTTTGAGGCAACAAGGCACATACTTGCGTACGAGGCAGAGTCAGGAAAGAAACACACACCAATCATTGCTTTTACAGCGAATGCCCTCAGTGGTGATAAAGAAAAATGCCTGAATAATGGTATGGATGATTATATATCAAAACCAATTAAACATGAACAACTAGAAGAAATAATGGTGAAATGGCTGCCCTCTGAAAAAATACAAAAGGTTGATACAGATAAAACTACTGACAACTCCCAGGGTAACACCGAAATAACTCAAGAAAATAATAACCAGGATGATATTTTGAATATAAAAACATTAGAGAATTTTAAATCACTTATGAAAAACAATACTAGAATAGCCCTGGAAAGCTACCTGGAAGATTCAAAAAAATATATTGAAATCCTTAAAAGTGGCATAGAATTGAAAAATATAGAAGAAATTATGAGCGCCTCCCATACACTGAAATCATCCAGCCGCCAGATTGGGGCAGATGCCATTGGTGAAATAGCTGCGCAAATAGAGGAAGACACAAGAGAAAACAACCTTAACAAACAGTCATATCAGAAACAGCTTAATGATATTCTGCCTGCTTTTGAAGCAGCAGAAAAGTTTCTGATTTCTTATATTAAAAATGAATTGGATACATAAGAATGCAAGGCACAATTAAACCAAATATTATTGATAAGGTTAAGATTCTTATTGTTGATGACGATAAGTTTCAGCGGATGGTGCTGCGTCAAATTATGACCGATTGTAAATTTTCCAATATAGAAGAAGCAGTGGATGGAGAGGAAGGTTTGAATAAAATCCTGACATGGAAACCTGACCTGGTATTTCTGGATATAAACATGCCAAAAATGAATGGCCTTGAGGTTAGTCAAAAAATAAAAGCAAGTGACCTGCATAACGATGTAATTATTATTATGCAAACCGCTGTTGACAAGGCCGAGTTTAAAGCAGAAGCATTTGACGCTGGCATTACGGATTTTATTACCAAACCTTTAAATGAAAGAGAAGTAGTGTCAAGGGTTAGGGCGCATTTAGAGCGCAAAATATTTAAAGATGAGGTAGATAGGGATTATAAGCGAATACAGGAAGAATTACATGAGGCATCAATTCTGCAAAAGGTTTTATTACCTCAGGAAGAGGTTCTAAACGATATCCGTCAAACACAAAAATTAGATATTGCTCAATATTACCAGTCAAGTTCAGAACTTGGCGGAGATTATATATCGGTTCATAAATTATCTGATACCAGAACCGCTATATTAATTGCCGATGTTTCAGGACATGGAATTACCGCATCATTATACGCATTCGTATTGCATACCGTAATTGAAAGTCAGATTAAAAATTATTTAGCTCCGGGAAAAATACTTGAAGAAGTAAATAAAAGGCTATGTCCGCTTTTAGTGTCAGGAAAATTTGCTACATTGTTCCTTGGTATAATAGATACTGAAAGGTCGGTATTACAATATGCCGCCGCCGCCGCGCCAACCCCATTATTATTTTCCGGAGACAAAATAATTAAAATTGAGACCAAAGGCTACCTGCTTGGGACTCAGAAAGATGCAACATACGAAACAAATCAGTTGCCCTTCAATCGAGACAATATTCTTTGTCTTTATAGTGATGCAATGACCGAAAGCCCTGATAAAAATGGTAACGTGCTTTCTGAAGATGATCTTGCAAAACAGATCGCCGGAAATTTATCCAAGAATGCCGAAGATATTTTAAAACACACTTTATCGGAATTTTTTATGAACCATGGTCAAGTAGTCTCAGATGATTTATCATTTTTAGTATGTAAACATCTATGATTGGAATTAAAATGAACTTTCTTTATGTAGGAGGTTAAATTCTGTAGTAATATCCCTTACATGCGTAAGTTTCTCAAGTAGCCTTTGGGTTAGATCGTTCAAATATTTGAGGTCTATCTGTTTTCCGCATTGCTTTATTGAATAGAGCCTTTTTATTTCTATTTCCAATGCCCTAATTCCATTCTTAGAAATTAATAAATCATCGCAAAACTTAGTATATTCAACTGACTCACTACTTGTAGTTACGGGCGTAGAGGTGGATTTTTTAAATTTCAGAATATTAGTCAGTAAAAATTAACCTCGTAACTTATTTTCTTTTAGCGTTCTGCTTCTTTATAGTATCATAAGTATCTGATATTTCATCATGACTGAATAAAACGCCTGTATCTAACAAGATCGTCATAGACTCTTCTCCGGGGATAAGACCGCTTATAAATTTATCATCTATGCCGGTATCCATTTCGGGTGAGTCCTTTATATCTTCTTTCCTCGATTCAATAATATCTGAAACTGCATCTACCAATATACCTATCATCTTATCATCATCTGTTGCCAGAATGATTACTACATTCTTGGGGTCGGAAGAAATTTTACCGATTCCAAAGCGTTTTTTTAAATCAAAGATCGGTATTACAACGCCGCGTAGGTTAATAACGCCATTCATATATTCAGGAGAATTGGGCAATTCTGTTGGCTTTTCCCAGACTTTAATCTCACGCACTGAAAGTATATCAACGCCATAGCGGCTATCATCAATAGTAAAAGTAAGGAATTTTAGTATATTGTCAGTATTTTCTTCGGTAACGTTTGATGCGCCCTCTGCTAAAGCGGTACTTGTGTCATTATTCATAAATTTAATCCCCGTTAATACTTATTGCTCATAATAAAGAGTCATATTTCTGTCTAAAATTCTTCCCATTCCTGATCATACTTACCACCTGCAGCTTTCTTCTTAGGGGATTCTTTCTTAGCTTCAGGTTTGGCTTCAGTTCTGTGCTTTTCTTCCGTTTTTAGCTTTGGGGCAGATTTCTTCTCTGTTGTTTTAGACTCATTAGCCGCTTTTTTGGTTTGAGGCTTCTTATCAGCAGCCCCTTCCTCTTCATCAAGGCTAAAGAACTTCATCATGTCCTCAAGTTCATATGCCTGATCTACAAGCGACTGTGCTGCTGCGGTATTTTCTTCAACTAATGCGGCATTTTGCTGGGTCATCTCATCCATTTGAGCAACAGCAGAATTAATTTCCTCAATGCCTGTTGCCTGCTGTGAACTTGCGGAAGCAATTTCAGAAATGATATTTGCTACTTCTGTTATAGAGGCAACGATATTTTTTAATGTGTCGCCCGATTTATTAACAAGATCAGAGCCGGTTTTTACCTGATCAGAGCTTTCCAGTATCAACGCTTTGATATCCTTGGAAGCAGATGCAGAACGTCCCGCCAGCGACCTTACTTCTGATGCTACAACCGCAAAGCCTTTTCCTGCATCACCGGCACGAGCTGCTTCTACGGCAGCGTTTAACGCCAGCAGGTTGGTCTGGAATGCGATATCATCAATAACCCCGATAATATCAGATATCTTTTGGGATGATTGGGTTATTTTTGTCATTGCTTCAACGGCTTTTTCAACCATCGAACCGCCTTCTGTAGCAACTTCTTTGGCTTTATTAGCAAGGTCATTTGCATTATTAGAGTTCTCTGTGTTCTGCCTTACTGCACCGGTTATCTCTTCCATGGAAGCTGCTGTTTGCTCTAATGTTGAGGCTTGTTGCTCGGTACGTTCAGATAAATCTTTACTTCCGGATGAAATTTCAGAAGATGCAGAATTCACAGAACTTGCAGACTCTTTAATGCTTCCTACAGTACTTTTTAATTGGTCAATAGTTGCGTTTAAAGCTTGCTTGATTTCATCAAACGAGCCTTGATACTCACCATTCATGGTTTTTCTCAAGTCTCCTTCAGCCAGAGATTTTATAACCTTAACAGTTTCACTCAAGCCCTGATGCGCCGTTTCTCCAATCTGGTTCATGCCTTGAGATAGGGTTAACATAAAGCCTTCTCTGCCAGCAGTTTCCAATCTTTTGGTAAAGTCTCCGGCTCCGGCAGCTTTGACTATTTCTGCTACCTCACCTTCGATAGTTCTTTCCTGCGTAACATCTTTCCACTCAACAACAGTACCAAGACGCTCACCTTCTTCACTTACCACAGGGTTGGCTACAAGGTCAAATATACGTCCACCAACATTTATTGAGGTCTCATAAGTCGATGATAAATCTTTAAGCATATTTTGTTGATGAGAAGGATTTTTATGGAACTCATCAATAGAAACTCCAATTAAATTGCTGGAATCAAACTTAGGCAGGTCTTTTCTAATATCAGCCTCCGCTGTTTCCATCATTTTAAAAACGGCAGGGTTCATATAAATAATCGTGTTTTCGCTATCTGCAATCATCACATTGGATGACACGCAATCAAGTGAAATCTTGATACGCGCATTCTCTGCTGCAATTTTTGCATCTTCGTCAGCCTTTGCTTTCTTGCGCTCTTCCTCAGCACGAAGCTCCGTAACATCCCGCCATTCAACAACAGTACCTAGACGCTCACCATCATTGCTAGTGATAGGGTTAGCAACTAAATCGAAAATACAGCTTCCCATCTTAAGGGTTGTTTCGTAAGCTTTCGTTAAGCCAACAAGATTTGAACTTTTAGTGTCAGGGTTTTTATCAAAAGCATCTATTGGCGTACCTAAAAGCTTTTCAGGGTTAAAATCTGTGATTTCTTTTTTGATTTCTCCCTGCACCTTCTCAAACATTTTTCGTGCTGCATGATTCATATATGAAATAATATTCTTTGAATCTGCCATCATAACCGGACTTGAAGAGTTATCTAAAGCGGCCTGAACCTGCAAAGCTTTCTGGCCAATTTTATCTATTCCACGCAATGATCTGGCAATATCACCAATTTCATCTTTGGATTCTAAAGAAGGAATTTCAGCTTTGTTGCCTTCGGCCATATTACCCATAGCTACTTGCATTTTTGCAATAGGGCGGATAATGGCGAATATAATCGCAAACGAAAATATAATGCTCATAATAGCACCCAGAACGGCAACTATAATAAGATTCATCAAAGCCGATTGTTCATGATGCTCGGCTTCCAAAGCTGCCTTTTCAGTGAATTGTATTACTTCGGCCAATAGCTCTTCAAGTTCAACGATAAGCTGTTTTTCTTCCTCTACAACTTTTGGCAATAATCTATCGGCAGAGGTAAAGTTTCTTTCGTCAAAATAAGCAAAAACTTCTTCAATATGTTTATCAAATTCTGCATGTTCTTTTTCTATCTTTTTTAAAGCGACAAGTACCTTCTCAAATTCTTCTATTATTATATGATCTTTTGATTCTTTTATGACCTTTTCTGCAAGTTCCTCCCCTTTTAATATCTCACCCTCGACTTTTTTTGCCATTTTAAGGAATGATTTTTTAGATTCGCTATAATCCTTTTGTGCCGTGGTGCTAGTGCTTGCATCCTTAGCAAATCGACTTGCTTTTTCAAAATATATTGCTTGTTCCAGCTGATGAACAGTTATGTTCGTCAGTATTTTAGTAAGAGGAATGTCCTTCTCAGCAACATTTTTTATCTCAGTTCCGATTTGTCCTAGAGAATAAATCGCAATAGAAGATACAATGGCTGTAACCGCTAAACCAAAGCCAAATAAGGCTAATATTTTTGATTTTATAGTAAATTTTGACAAAATATTCGACAGCATTACCTTGCTCCTTTAAATAAATTTTTTTTTATTAAGTCCCCCGGTTTACAGACCAGGTGACACTATCTATAAATTGATTATATAGTAAGTAAATTAATTATTAGTTAAAATTTAATGCCAAACTGTACGGAAAATTTTTCTGTATCTTTTTGTCCGCCATTTGTTTCAGCTTCAAAACTTGCGTATTTTAGTTTCACTTCGTAATGCTCTAAGAACTGCCTTTTAATTATAGCATTCCACTCATGCCCATAATCATTAACACCGCTTTTCTGAGCATCAAAATCATGATACCCAAGCTCAATTTTAGTATCATCAACATAATCGTGAATGCCTTTTATTTTGTAGCTAACTTTTACATAAGAGTCTTCTAATCCTCCAGCGGGGGTATCTGTAAATTTATTTGTTAGCCCATTTAATTCATAAATATTGCCAAGAGGAGTGCGGAATGCAGTTGCCGCAGTTCCGCGGTCACTTTCCAGAACCTCATAACCTAACTTTACTTCCAGGCCTTTCCAGTATAATCCCGGACTAACATGCCAATAATTTGCATCATAATTATTTGTGTTATCGCCATAGTCACTTTGAGCTGCATATTCAGCGTGATAAAGTAATTTTAAATCATCATTTATTGGATATTTACCACCGACGCTTCCACCAAAAGTCTGGGATGAATCTGCTGTGCTATCTTCAATATCAAGTAAATACCCATATGCGGTGACAATTAAATATTTGAGAGGTGAATATTTAGCATTAAACATATGAATATTTGAATCCCAATCACCATTGCTTGCATCCTCTCCGGTAACGCGGTTCACATTATTTGTATAATTATAGTAAAGGGTAAGGTCTTTTATTGAATTGTTTGTGATACCAATAGCATCTAAAGTCTGGTTATTCTGACGCCATTCGGCAGAACTGACAAAGCGTTCATTATCAAGATTAACGGCTTGCCGTCCGACACGAATTTCAGTGTCTGGAATAGGGGTGTAATTCAAATAAGCCTGATTAATTTCAGAGCCGTCAGGATCAACAATTTTTGTGTAACTTGATTTACCATTCACAGTATCATAATACTCGCCACTTCCAATGCGGCTGATATTTTCAGCTTCAACTACGGCATATGTTTTATAAAATTCACCAGTTTTTATCCCTAATCTTGTTCTGAGTGTAGACGCATTAGAATCCTTCTTGGTATCTTGTTTTGCTGATTCATAGCGATAGCGAGCATCAAAATAAGGTGTACTTGCCTTTAACGCCTCATGTAAACTTGCAAATTGCTTTGCATTCGCACTATCTGATTTTACATCACCCGCATGCGCAGTAACAGTGCCAGTTGCTAGTGCTGATGCTCCCAGCAAAACATATGTAAGAAGTTTTTTCATGTTAAATCCCGTGTTTAAATTAAAATTACCTATTTAAAACTTTTCTATCGCTATCTGATGATACAATCAGGGACGATGAACCCTACACGAAAATGAAAAAAACGTATAGAGCCCACCGCATCCTAATTTACTCACCGCAACAATAATTTATTTAAATATTATCTGAGTATAACAGTCAAGTAAATATATCCTAAGATGATAAATATAGCATGTATTTCAATCTTACGTTGCAATTATGTGCGTTATGTTGCTGGCAGTGAAATTGGTCGTATTTTTAAAATTACTACTGGATAATACTGCATAAATATAGCCGAGCAAATAAACTTACTCTCTCTTAATGCAACTATTGAGGCCGCAAGGGCTGGCGAAGCCGGAAAAGGTTTTTCTGTTGTGGCGTCAGAAGTTAAAAACCTTGCCAATCAGACAACAAAAGCAACCGAAGAAATTTCTCAACAGATAGGCGGTATGCAAAATATTTCTACTGAAGTTTCCGAGGTCCTCAACACTATAAAAGCAGCTATAGACAAGGTTAATGAATATTCCAGTGGCATTTCTGCCGCAGTTGAAGAACAAAGTGCAACAACCGGTGAAATCGCCAGAAATATGCATACGGCAGCTCAAGGCACTCAGGAAGTAAATGATAATATTTCTAAGATAACCGAATCAGCCACTCATGCTAACGAATCATCCCTACAAATGCTGGATGCATCAAAGATGCTTTCTAAAGAAGCCGAACAGTTAAATTCAGCAGTATCATTATTTTTGAATGAAGTTAGGAATGGGTAAATAATTGCTATCTACCTCTAAGTTTTATTAGCCATAATTTAGTCTGATATTTTTTCTAAAAATCCACCACATGACCCAGCATTTTATCCATGGTAATATTTGATGAGGTGGTGGGCGTGGCTACGTCTCCTTTTATCAGCACCTTTCTCATAATTACATGGAGCTAGGCTTAATAAAGTATCTCGTGGCGCTTAATAATTTACTTGCTCAATTGCCTTATGTTTAAAGCCAGCCTTGATTAGATAAAGTCGTATATTTTTGCCGACATTTTTGTTATGCTGATTGTTATGCATATTATGCTCCTTTTCTATTGATTAACATCACTAAGCGTCCTGCAAACCATGGAGCCATATGTTTTTTTTATCTATCAACTCATATAATCCAGCATACGGCCTAACATTCATTGCAAAAAGTTACTATCCCCACCACAGGAAACTCACGCTCCTTTGGGATAAAATTTTCTCTAGTCAGGGCGAGGTTTTTAGTGATATAAGTGGTTCAGGCTCGTCATTATAAACTTGGTCTATACACCGCCATTTTATACAAACAAGCCCTTGAACTTAAAGGCAAATTTCAATTAAGTTTTTTATAGCTCCCACACTTGTTCCCACACTACATAAATGCTTAGACCATACATTTATTAGTCTTTTTTTATTTATATATGAAAAAACCTTCTACAAATTCTACAAATATATTTTTAATAACTTTCTAAAACATGCTTCTACAAGTTCTACAAATTCAATTTTTTTGAGATTTACTTGATTTTTACCAAAAGGATTTAAAGCCCTTCAATCATACCAAGCTTTTTTGCAACCATGTGAATTGAGATATTATCATAATAGTCCATATCTGCCATTAGCCTGTTGAAGGTCTTCCGGTGCATTCCTTTTGGCTTTGATACATAGTCCGTAGTGCAACCACTTCCACCAAGTGACCTGACAACAGTTTTTCGGACATTTTATTAAATATTTTTCTGTAACCTTTCAAAGTCTATTAAAATGACTCCTTTTATGCAGAGACACTCAACTACCGCCGATTAAATTCAGTGGTTTTAACCTCATTTTTGGAAGTTAATTTTTAGTTGCATAACTCCATAATTATGGTACTGTCGATTTAATTCACATTCAAAGGAGAGGTCTGATGAGTAATGCAAATAAAGAAGAGTTAGTATCTTCAAAGGAATTTATTAAAAATCACGATTACTTCAAAAGGTCTGAAGGCATAACACAAATTCTTCCTCAAAATATTTCAATAAGAGATGTGGGAGCTATGTACTCTCCTATAAAAGCAGACTTCCAAGAGGGTATAAAAAGATTTGAAACACAACTAAAGAAATTACCAATATCTAGAATCAAATCCAATGAAAATGTTGATTCTTTTCTCAATAGATATCTTGAGATCCGTAGTTCGCAAGAACGGAATAGCAAGTTATCACTCGATTTATCTAATGTAAGCGAAATGATGGAAGGAAAAGACAATACGAAAAATAATCGTAAAAAGCATTCGTTAGAAGTTGCTTCAATAGCAAAAGAACTAGGTAAAAAGCTTAAATTAACCGAGGAAGATATTTTAACAGCAGAGATAACATCTTTATGTCATGATTTAGGTCACGCACCTTATGGTCATTCTGGGCAAAAAGCTATCTCAAGCAAATTAAAATCTATGGGGCTTAACGAATATCTTTCAGATGATAATTTACAAGCTCTAGATAAAGCCAAAGAAATGGGAGTCGATGATAGAGTGATGCAGGCACTAATCTATCACGATGGTAAGCCTATTAAAGATGTTGAGCACAGGTATAATGCAAATAATCTACAGCCATATTTCCATAAATTCATAAATGACAGAGAAAAAGCTCCTTCTATCGCCGCACAAGTTGCAGCAATATCAGATGATATTGCAAACGACTCAAGAGACATAGTTGATATTTATAAAGCAGGAGTGAGAAAAACCGTTTTTGCGATATGGACGAAGAAGCAATTAATATATTGCTGGAAAAATCTCTGGTTCCGAAAACCACAAAGAGAGAGAAATACGCATTAAATATTGTACAGAGACTAGAAAATTTCGTGAAGAATGTGGAGTCCGATAATAAAGAAGCATCATTACTTTATGATCAAATTAGCAAGTTAGAACAAATGGTTCATAGTAAGGACGTTGATAAGTTCCTTATGAAAAAACTAAATGATTATGACTGGGGAAAGAGTCTATTAAAGCAACAAGATATGATTGATCAGAGAACTTTATCTGCGAGACAGGAAGTTGGCGATAAAAACATGAGAATACGTTAATAACCATTGAGGGCAAAGGCATGAAGAAAAAAACAGCATTTAATCAAACATTAGTAGTGTTTGATACCGAAACAACAGGGTTTTTGTTACAGATGGGAAAAAAATACAAGAAAAAGGGCAGCATCGAATTATAGAGGCCGGATTTGTAAAAATCAATAATGGTAAAATTATTGATGAATTACAATTATATTTTAATCCTGAGGGAAAGAAATCAGATATTGGGGCGTATAAGGCGCATAGAATAAGCAGTAAATTTCTAAAAGATAAGCCTGTTTTTAAAAACAAAGCCGAACAAATAGAAGAATTCATAGGAAACAATACTGTTGTTGGTCATAATGTATCTTTTGATATCAATTTTTTAAATGCCGAATTTGAAAGAGCGGGCAGGGCTTATCGGGTAAAACATGAAAACTCTATAGATACAAAAGATGTGGCAAAAGAATCCGAACTGAAACTTGCATCGTATAAACTGGACTCCATTTGCCAAAAGTTGGGCATAAATCTAAATGAAAGAAAGGAAAAAGGACATGGGGCATTGCTTGACGCTAAATTAACTGCACAAGTATATTTTGTGTTAAGTAATAAGTTAGAACAAGAAGATAAATATTACAACTTAGGAGATAAAAGGACTATCGCCGAAGATTTTGACACCCCCCCACCTGCAAAAAGAAATAAAGTATTGGATAAAATTTTATTAGAAGGAAAAAGCGGTTTAAATGACTTAGATGAATTAAAGTCCTTACCCAGACGATCATTGCGAATTGAGAATAAAAAAGTGGGGTTTCAATTGTAGCTAGACCTCATAAAATGCTTAAATAATTAACTGTTTTTACGCAATTCCTGCAATTTAACAAGCATAGACAAGGTTTTCTCGAATTTTCTATCAAGTGTTGTTTCGTAGCGTGCAAGATTTGTAAAACGCTTTGTAGGCTCTGCTGATTCACATAAAGCCTCTTCTTTTATCTCATTTCTTACTAATAAAGGGTCTAATTGCTCTTGATAATAATCAATGTAGTTACTTTTAATAAAACATCTAAAAGAATCCGCATTAGACTTATAGTCTACATAACTTAATAGTTCAAGGATGGATTCATGCAAGAAAGTTGGACAGAATATACGTAAATATCGTCTTGATAGAGGGTACTCTCAGGAAGAGCTTGCCTTTGAGTCTGGCCTGCACCGTACATATATAAGCAGTCTTGAGCGCGGCAAGCGAAATGCAACTATTGTTGTAATAGGGCAGGTTGCGGATGCTTTGAGAATCAAGCCTGCATTGCTGTTAGAAGCCTAATTTACCTATCTATTCGGCGAAAATGTCCGTGGGATGTAATTCTGTCTGCAAAATTTTTGCTTGGTGTTCAATCAATGCCCCTAATTTATGAATCTCATCGTACCATTCAGCAGGCAATAATTTTTGTTCTCTAACATAAAATTCTCCAGACACATCAATAATCATGATATAAACATGCAACATAGTAAAAGTATGAATTTTGCGTTCTGCTTCGTTTCTTGCAAATTGAAAATACTCTAAGGATACGAAGTCCTGTTTAGAGTTGATTGTATCAACGGTGGCACGATGCACGAAACTGTCTATGTCGGCATGACTAGCAAACATACTAAATTTACCATGTAACTCAAGAAGTCCTGGTATAAGTCGATGAGGTAATGGATTATTAGTCTGAATTAAGTTTTTAAGATAACGGTCTCGACCTGCTTACTGCGGTCATCAATAATCATGGTAGCAATCAGTGCTGCATCTATGGCTGTGCGAGTTGAAGCAAACGCTTCTGATAAGTGGCAACGCATTAAACACATATTGGAAAACAGGAAGTGGTAGTGAATAAAGTGCAGTAGTTGGAAAATCACCATTTCATTCTCCCCGATCTCCTTATGCTCCAACGCAGGAGCATATAACCCTTGAATACGAGAAATAATAGCCAATTCCTCTTTATTATTCGCTATTGAGACGAGAAGCTGCTCATTCTCTATGCTAGCAAATTTAATTATATCTAATGGGGGATTTGTCATCATAACACTACCATATGGAAAATCTAACTATGATTTTATGGCAAAAAATAGTTTCATGCAACTTGCCTGTTCACCTCTAACCGCATTTTATTTGTGGGTAATTTTGTGGGTCAACGGTTGTGGGGCTGCACTAACGCCCTGATATTTAAGGATATATGGAGTTAAAATGGTGGAGGGGACAGGATTCGAACCTGTGTACGCTTGCGCGGGCAGATTTACAGTCTGCTGCCATTAACCACTCGGCCACCCCTCCAACGGGACGCAAATCACTTCAATATTTTAACCGGAAGATGAAGGTGTGATTTAGCAGAACTAAGCGAACCGAACATCGACAATGTAAAAACTTGAAGCATTTACTATAAAGGAGCGTCTTTTTATTATATTGATGGGCATATGTCAATTAATATGATAAAAAAGCTTCGATAGCGTTCGGTGATATAGATTTTGTATAAATTGCACCGCAACGGTTAATTTATTTCGTGAGCGAATTTATACCATAATTTTCCTTTCTTATACCCAAAACCAAATAAAGATGTTAATAACGTAATTAATCATTATTTATAAAAAGTTCCATATGTCTAAAAACAACAATATACTACTTTACGGTTTACATGCCTGCCGTGCGGCACTTAACAACCCTAAAAGAAAGATAAAACGGATATTTACCACTGAAAGAGCCGCCGGGGAAATTCAGTTGAGCCATAAGCACCCTACTCCTAAAATAATCCCCATGCGTGATTTTGATAAAATATTGCCGAAAGATGCAGTGCATCAGGGGATTGCCGTTGAAACCGAGAATTTACCTGAATCGGGTATAAAGGATATTATCGATTGTACGATAATAATCGCACTGGATCAGGTTACCGACCCGCATAATGTGGGGGCGATAATGCGTTCCTGTATAGCATTCGGGGCAGAGGCGGTTTTATTTGCGAAGGATAATGTACCGTCTTTTTCAGGAGCATTGGCAAAATCCGCATCAGGTGCTCTTGAAGAAATCAAATGCTGTAAGGTAACTAACCTTGCAAGAACTCTTGAACTGCTCAAAAAGGAAGGATACTGGATAGCCGGACTGGACGGCAACACCAAAACCGATATCGATAAAGCAAACCTTTCGGGCAAAACTGTTCTTGTTATGGGATCGGAGGGCAAAGGCTTACGAAAAATAACACGCAACGCCTGTGACCTGCTTGTAAGATTGCCGATAAGTGATAAAGTAGAAAGCCTGAATGTTTCCAATGCGGCAGCTATAGCTTTATACGAAATATCAAGGAAGAACAGATGAGCGAAGACCAGTCGGCACAACTTATACACTCATTATTATTACTAGTGCTATTAGCCTCAGGTTTAATATTCCACTTCAGGAACAGGTTGGGAATGGCAGTTAAATATGCCGGAATATGGATATCGGTAATCATGGTAATGGTGCTGTTATATAGCTATAAACATGATTTTTCTGATTTTAAGGAAAGACTTTTATCGTCTTTGTCACCTTCTACGGTAATAAACAATGATGACGGCTCAATAAGTGTTAAAGCATCTCAAGACGGACATTTTTATATAAATACCGAGATAAACGGACAAAGTGTACGGTTTATGGTAGATACGGGTGCAAGTGATATCGTCATTAATAAAAGCACCGCTGAAAAAATCGGGATAGATTTAAACAGACTTCAATATATTAATACATATTATACCGCTAATGGTAAGGTAAGGGGTGCACCTGTCAGGCTGGAAAGTATTAAGGTTGGAAACTATACTATAAATGACATTCGTGCGTCGGTGAATGAAGCTGACATGAATAAATCATTACTGGGTATGAGCTTTTTAAATAAGCTGAACGGTTATGAGGTAAAAAACGATACGTTAACCCTTTGGCCTTGATATAAAAATCAGTTTTAAATCTTTTTTTGCTGCTCGGTAATACTGTTAAACTCTTGCAAGAGTTTTTGAGCAATATCATTTTCAACACCTGTAATTTTTCTTTCGGCAATGATTTCCAAACACTTGGTGTAGCTTTCTAGTAATAAATATATCCTATCGTCGAATGTTTTTATATTGGGTATGAAAAGATAAAGTGACGTAGCGAATTTTTCGGCAAGATCATAACCGAAAATGCCGGCACTACTCTTTACCGACAAAGCGGTATGCTGTATATCCTTTAGGCATTGTTTTTTTTCTTCTTTTGACTCGGCATATTTTAGCTCTTCATACGCACCCCTTAAGTAAAACATATAATGGTCTAACAGGGAGTCATACGCATCTTTTAAATAATCAACATTCTCTTTAATTTTTATTTCCGCCTCGCTCATGATATTTTCATTTAATATCTTATCTAGGGGCATGAGATTACCTATCTCATTTTTCAGGGAATGATCCGCCTTTATTATAGTAACCTTTTCTTCTTCAGGTTTGTTATTATCTTCTTTATCAGACATGCTTTACTAACTATCCTTTTTCCTTCTATCTATTTTTACAGGCATCTTGACCCTTCTTCTGTCAGGGCCGACAAAGTTCCTTGAAATTATGAAATTCCTTGGATGTTCGACAACTTCAATCAGCTTCTCCCTTAATTTCTTCACTGAGAACGGCTTTAGCAGAAATTCGGTAATTCCGCTATCCCTTGCATGCTTTACTTCTTCTATAGTTCCTTTTCCCGTCAACAATATTATAGGTGTAAACCTGTTTTTTGCTTTATCATCATAGCGTATTTCCCTAACCAGATTACAGCCGTCTACATGTCCTATTTTCCAATCAAGTATTATAAGGTCATACTTTTTTTCTAGAATTTCTTTTTTAGTTACATCGCCGTTACATGCACACATGATTTTCTTTACGCCGAATACCTTTAAAGTATCGTTCACCAGCTTGACCGTTAGTTTATCATCGTCAGCCACCAGAACTTTTATACTGCCTAAAAAATTCGTCGAATCATAAACTTCTTTTTTCATAATACCTACTTTTCTTCATATTCGATAGGATTGCCGTCTTTATCCCTTGCACCGGATGTTTTTTCCTCAGGATCTTTACGTTTCAACTGAATAAATGATTTCAGCCCCTTATCTAAAGGTCCCAAAATTATATCATCGGGTGCAGGTTGTTTACTATACGCAACAATTGATTTCCTCAGCAGCGTAATAGCAATTCTTGAGTTTGCAGGGTCGTCCAAACCGTCATTATTTACAGGCTCATTATCTGCCTTGCCTATTATCCTGACTATCTGGGTAGGCGGCAATCCCGATTCTTCCAGATATCGCCTTGCAGCATTTGCTCTGTCGGCAGAAAGTTCCCATGCGGTATAATCATCACTAGCTGATACAAATTCAGGATTAGTATGACCTACTATCTGAACATAGTTAGGTATATGTTTGACGATACCGGCTATTTTCTTCAATATCTGTTTTGTATGAGGCATAAGTTCTGCCGTTCCTTCTTTGAACATAGGTCTGTTCTTTCTATCTGTTATATTAATGTTAAGACCGTCTATCGTCTGCTCTATCATTATTGAATCGTTATATTTTCCAAGCCCGTCATTTTGTATTATCGCATCATTGACTTCCCTTTGCATGGTATCGAAACTTACATCGGGATTTTCGTCAGCCTTATTATTATCTTCGGGTAATTTTATTATAGGCCCTGATGGCGGAGCGCCGAAGATAAGCCCTAAACTTGCCCAGTCACCCGTACTCCAGCCTTCGGTATTAGGTGATTTTCCTCCTGCAAAACCGATACCCATTTTTCCCTGCAATCCAAGTGTAGGGCTAAAATAATCCGCAAGCCCCTCAAGCTGCTCCACAGGCGTTGCAGTCAATAACCACAGCAATAAAAAGAATGCCATCATCGCCGTTACAAAGTCTGCATACGCAACTTTCCACGCACCGCCGTGATGCCCATGCCCTCCTTTTTTAATCTTTTTAATAATTATTGTCTGCTCTTGAGCCATTAACTACTCCCGTTAATAAGTGCGTCAATTTCCTTGAAGCTTGGCTTCAAGTGACCCGGAACGAATTTTCTTGCTACCTCTACAGTTATAACGGGAGCGTTTCCCTGTACATGGGATATCATTGCCGCTTTCATTACCTCAAAATATTCTGTTTCAGAATCTGCGAATTTCGAAAGCAGTGCAGCCATAGGAGCAAAGAATCCGTATGAAACCAATACCCCGAAGAACGTTCCTACTAGTGCCGCACCGATTAAACCTCCTAAAATTTCAGGCGGCTCGGTGATACTTCCCATTGTTTGTATAACACCCAGTACCGCCGCAACAATACCCAGTGCGGGCATTGCATCTGCCATTGTATTTAATGATACGCTTGGAGTAGCAGTTTCATGATGATGTTTTTCAATTTCTTTATCCATCAAATCCTCAAGCTGGTAATGGTTATCCATGCCCATAGTTACCATACGCATATAGTCACAGAAAAAATCAACAGAATGGTGGTTTTTCAGGAATTTCGGGTAAGCTGTAAATAATTCACTGCTTTCGGGATTATCGAGTGCTTCTTCTACGGCAAGCATACCTTTTGTTTTCATCAATTTACATATATTGAATAAAAACATTAACAACTGTATATAGTCGTCTTTTTTATAAGGAGTACCTTTAAAAAGGTTTTTTAGTGTTTTTAGAGTCTTTTTGATAATAAATCCGGGATTTCCAAGCAAAAAAGAGCCGATTGCAGCCCCTAAAATTATAACAAACTCATTGGGCTGCCATAATACGGCAAAATTACCGTGGTGCATCGCATAACCTGTCGCGACCGCACCAAACACAACTATAGTACCTATTATAAATAACATATTAAATAATCATTTTACCTAAATAACATTGAAATTATTACAAGCGCAGCTATATTAGCCGGTAATTTAATAACTTTAGTCAATCTTAGGTTAATAAAGTAAAGATTTAGTTAACAATCAATTGAATTGTGCTATTAACCATATATTTTATAACTAAAAAACAGATGTTTTAATGAATTTGGATAGTTTGGATTTCAGGAATTGCATGGGGCGTTTTGCAACGGGTGTAACCGTTGTAACTACAAAATTAAATAATGACCTGCCATGCGGTATGACCGTTAACTCGTTTACTTCCCTTTCGCTTGAACCGCCGCTTGTTCTTTTTAACGTTGATAAAAACGCACATAATCATGATAATTTTGCGAACTGCACTAAATTCACGGTAAATATATTATCTGAAAGACAATCCGATATATCACAAAAATTTGCCTGCCCCTCCACTATAAAATGGCAGGATATAGATTATACCGATTACAGCAACAATACCCCTAAAATAAACGGCTGCATTGCATATATAGCCTGTGATACCGAGCAGATATATAAAGGCGGTGACCATTCTATTATTATCGGACGTGTAACGGATATGGATATTGAATCGAAAGAAAATCCGCTTATATATTTTAAAGGAAAATACTCTAAAATAGGTGATAAATTATGAAAATAGGAATTGTCGGCTGTACCGGACGCATGGGTAAAGCCTTGATTGAAGAGATATACTTAAACGGCAATTGCGAGCTTTCTGCAGGTGCGGTACGCTCAGAAAGTGATTTTGTGGGAATGGATATAGGTACTCTAGCAGGAATTGACGCTGTAGGCATTAACGCCTGTGGCACTTTGGAAGGTCTGTTTGAAAATAGTGATGCGGTAATTGATTTTTCCAAGCCTTCCGTAGCATTGCGATGTGCAAAGATTGCCTCCGAACAAGGCAAGATAATGGTTAGCGGCACTACAGGCTTTTCAGATGAAGAGCTGACAAAACTTAAAGAACACTCAAAAAACGCCGCTATTATATGGTCGGGAAATATGAGCATGGGTATAAATATATTATCTTCGGTCATTGAGCAGGTTGCGTCTATTTTAGATGAAAGTTTTGATATTGAAGTTATTGAAATGCACCATTGCCATAAGGTTGACGCTCCTTCAGGGACGGCTTTATTACTTGGAGAAGCAGCCGCAAGGGGACGAAAAGTTGCATTAGGTGACGTTGCATGTAAATCACGTGACGGCATTATAGGCTCAAGAAAGCGTGGGGAAATAGGGTTTTCTACCATACGTGGCGGTGATGTTGTCGGGGAACATACCGTAATGTTCGCCGGTGACGGTGAAAGGATTGAGTTTACACATAAAGCTTCCAACCGCAAGATATTTGCCAAAGGGGCTGTGAAGGCAGCATTATGGGCAAAGAATAAGAAACAGGGTTTTTATTCAATGAAAGATGTTTTGATGGGAAAATAATTTTTACTTTCGTAATAAAAATATGTGTCATGCTGAATTTATTTCAGCATCTACTATATAGTATTTCCAAATTTATAGTAAATTAACTATAAAATTACACCCGTCATTACCCGAATTTTGTGTAACAAAATTATAGGGTAATCTCACCGAGATCGCCCTATAGTTTCCTACGGAAACTCGGGCGATGACATTATCAATAATATTTAGAAACACTATACTTTACAATAGAACCTGAAACAAGTTCAGGTTGACAAAACCAATTATGGGGCATTACATTTACTTTTGTATTCTTAAAAAGACAGGCTTACCTTATATCGAAGAACATTATACAAACATTATCCTCGGTTGTCTTCACGTACTGCCTGTTGCCGTCATCAACGTCATCATTAAGGCAGCCGTTTTGCCATGATGATCCGTTATGATAGTCCCTGCTTTGCGTTTTACCGTCATCAGGGTCGCCGTCGTCCGTTTTATTATCAATATAATATGCTTCCGGCGGTGATAATAATTTACCTCTTGGCCACGATGCCGAATCAAAACCGCCTACAGATATATTCGTACCGTTAACTTGATGAACATTATCCATGTTTGCATTATCCTGATTAAGGCTTTTTATACCATACCCTCCACCGGTTCTTGATGTACCTGGAGTGTTCTCAAAAGGAATGTGGGTAGTTCCGGTTCCAGTTCCGGTGAACTCGCCGTCTATTATGCCTGATAAATTAAGATGCTGCCATGCACGCAAACTTTCACTATCGTCACCGCTACCGATATCAATATCACCGTCACCATTACCGTTACACTGAGCCGCCGTACCGCAAACCCCGTTAGCACCGTCGTCCCAGTAATCATGTGCGTCGGACATATCTCCGGGAAGGTCTTCATATTTATCATCAAATGCTTCTACAGCTATTTTTAACTGTTCGACCTGACTAATTATCGACCTTAACTCGGAAGTCTTCTGAATCGTAACACCTGCCGTTACTATACCCACAAGTATCCCGATAACTACAAGCACTATAGAAAGCTCAACGAGGCTAAAACCTTTCGGGTAATTCATAACTTTGCCATTATTTGTATCCATCGGGTTATTATAGCACAAAAGAAATAAAAACTAAAACTATATCAAGTTTTATGCTTTCCTTCTCAAGAAAGCAGGAATATCCATCAAATCCTCATCTTCTTTTTTACTATCACCCTCGGAGCTTTCCTCATTTTCATCGACAGGCTCTAAAACGCTTTCAGCATTATTAGAACTTCCCCTTGCCCCCCTTGCGGCATTTGCCATTCTTTGGAACAAACCGCCGGAACGTGCCTGAACAGGCTCATATATATCCTTTCTTACCTCATCTTCTTCCTGCTCAACCTCAATATATGCGGTTTCACTATCGCCGCTTGAGTAGCTTTCAGGCTCTACCGGAGAAGGAGGAACGAAGAAATCCCCGTCATCAGAGATATCGTTAGCAATCTCGACTTTAGCCCTTTTTTCTTCACTTAGCGATTCCTGATTGTCAAAAAATCTTTTTTCCTCTTCCGACAATTCTTCTTTATAAGATTCCTGCAACATGTCACTTTGCTGGGAACCGTAAGCTTTTTCATCGTGCTTATTATTATGTTTTTCAACAATCTCATCAACTTTAGCCTGTACGGCTATACTTTTCTCCGAGATATCGTTTTTAACAGGCTTTTGTACAAAATAGCTCTTTGTTTCGGTTACAGGCTTATAGTCAATTCCCGTAGCTACGACAGAAACCCTTATTTTTCCCTGCAATTCATCATTAAATGTAGAACCGAATATGATATTAGCACTTTCATCAACCTCTTCACGGATACGGTTAGCGGCAACATCTACCTCGAACAACGTCATATCGGAACCGCCCGTTATATTTATCAGCACGCCTCTTGCCCCTTTCATTGAAACATTATCAAGAAGAGGGTTTGAAATAGCTGCCTCAGCTGCATCTTGAGCACGGCTTTCACCTTCGGCTTCACCCGTTCCCATCATAGCTTTGCCCATTTCGCTCATAACAGCTTTAACATCGGCAAAGTCAAGATTTATCAAGCCGGGCATAACCATAAGATCGGTAACACCCCTTACCCCCCTATGCAGGACATTATCGGCAAGTTTGAAGGCATCTGCAAATGTCGTCTTCTCATTTGCAAGCCTGAATAAGTTCTGGTTAGGAATAACTATTAGCGTATCTACATTCCTTTGCATTTCCTCAAGACCTGCTTCGGCAAGCTTCATGCGGCGAGGTCCTTCAAAATGGAAAGGCTTGGTAACCACACCCACAGTAAGGATACCTTTTTCCCTTGCCGTACGGGCGATTACAGGAGCAGCTCCCGTACCCGTACCGCCACCCATTCCGGCGGTAATAAATACCATGTTGCAACTGCTTAAATGTTCTTTTATTTCCTCTATAGCTTCTTCGGCAGCCGCAGCCCCTACTTCGGGCATAGCTCCGGCACCAAGACCTTGTGTAGTTATCTGACCGAGCTGTATTCTTTTTTCCGTAGCGGAATTTTCTAAAGCCTGTGCATCGGTATTTGCAACAACGAAATTCACCCCTTCCAGATTTTCTTTTATCATGTTATTGGTAGCATTACCGCCTGCACCGCCAACACCGAAAACTGTAATTTCCGGTTTCATAACTGTGTTTTCCGGAAGATGTATGTTAAGTGCCATTTTATACTCCTTCAAGTTAGGTAATCACCTGTAAGCAAAAACCATAAATAATTTTATACACTCACACTTATTTAAAGCATTATTTTGTTAAATTTACAATATTTATTTTCATTAAAATAGTGTCATAACAACATGTAGTATAGCATTTCATATTTAATTTCAATAAGCAATTTATAAATGAGTTAACTATTTTATATAAAATTAATCATATATTAACATTCTTTGGGTATTATTTCCATTACACCAAATAGTTGAAAAAGTATATTTTGCGGTATTTAAAATGAAACAAGAAAATAACTATCTTAACAACAAGTTAGAGTCCTCAAAACAGACTCTTGTAGCCTTGAAGGAATGGTTAAGTATTTCCGAATCACAAATGTGTTCAACCGAGGTATTATCCGAGCAGCTTCCTAAAATAAACAGCCTTTTAGAATCAAGCATGAACGATATCAGCGAGCATTTTAATAAGATAACAATGAATAGCTCGGATATTGAAGAGGAGATACGTTATATAGATCAGGCTATTGATATTATCAAGATAGGTCAGAACGAGATAGGGATAACCGACCATCTGTCAGTTCTTGCGTCAAAGACATCGGACGCAAAGACGGCAGAAGCGTTAAGGAATCTTTCAAAGGAAATACAAAAACAGGAAAAAGACTTACATAACGAGTTGAAAAAAGCCACCGACAATATCAAAGAAAATAGTAACGAAATATCACAAATAGTTGTGGGTATGCAGTTTCAGGACAGGGTTTCACAAAATATACTTATCACGATAAATATAATGAAAACTATCGTTGAGTATTTGGAAAAGGAAATTTCAAAATCATTGCCTAACCTACCTAAAGACGAGCGTAGAAAGCTTCTTGATAAGGAGTTCGCCAAAGAGATACTTACACAGTTCCGACTTGGAGAACTTCAGGTATCTTTTGTAAATCACCTTATTGAACACGGCTATATAAAGGACGCTGAAGAAATCGGCTTTCATCTTGAAGATCATAAAAAGAAAGATGATGAAGATGATATAGAGTTGTTTTAGAATAATTTCCCGATGTGAACCATGATTCTTAATAATTTGAATCACCCGCACCTATATGAAATATCAAATTACAGGAAACGCCTTCATTTGTTATATTATATACTATATCAGGAGCAGCACCCGTAGCACAGTTACCGACATTAGAAGAACCGTTACCCGCCATTACGAAACCGAAATCGGGAGTGCCGTCATCCATTTTGGAATCTATATAATATGCGTCTTCAGGGTTAACCACGGAAGTGTTCAGGTCATTTCTTGACCCATGAGTTTTCCCGAACATTATGAAGTTACCTTCAAATTTTCTTCCCAAAGCATCTTCATAACCACCGACACCCCATGAAGTCATGGCAGCATAATATCTCATTGAAAATCCCGCCCCCTCATAATCACCTGACCGAGGACAGTTAACACCTATTACAGCCTCCGTACCGCCACCGCTATAATGACCGGATATCATTTTAGCCAGTGCAAGCTGATCCCATGATGTAAACGGCTCTGTATTATCACCGGCAGTACTACCGCTTAACCTTCCGTCGCCGTTACCGTTACATGTTCCGGGATTATCGACACGATTTGCATTACCGCAATCACCGGCATCACCGAAATAATCAACGGCATTAGTCATGTCACCGGGAAGGGCGTTATATGTTTCTTTAAAACTGTCAATGGCAACTTTATATTTTTGAACCTCGGTTAATACTCCTCTTAGTTTTGCGGTCTGTAGCATATCACTGCCGCCGATAACCACGGCAACTAAAATACCCATAATAACCAGCACTATCGACAACTCTATCAGAGTGAAGCCTCTGTCGGAACAGTTTTTCTTATCAGGAATACCCAATTGAGTTCTCTCCTTTTATAAATTAACCGGTAGCTTTTTTATTATAAGGAATATCAAACTCTTCTAGTTTGCGGTATAATGTCGAACGTCCTATCCCAAGCTTTTTTGCGACTTTGGACATATGTCCTTTATAATAGTCTAAAGCCGACATTATAACGTCCCTTTCTATCTCGCTTAAGGTTCTGTAATCCTCATTATTCTCATTCATAAGAATGCTGTTTGCACTTATAGCACCGTTTGAATCATCGAACAAAAAGCCTTCTTCTTCACCGTTATTTACGGCACTGACGATTTGCGGAAAGTCCCCCACTTGCAGTTCATCACCTTCGGCAAGAACAACGGCACGGAATACGGCATTTTTAAGTTGCCTTATGTTACCGGGCCATGAGTATTGTGTAAGCAACTCCTCGGCTTCTTTTGATATCTTAGAAACTTTCTTACCCTCTGCCGAGGCAAATGAGTTAACGAAATTTTTTACCAAAAGCATAAGATCGCCTTTCCTTTGACGAAGCGACGGCGTATTAATAGGGAACACACTTAACCTGTAAAACAGGTCTTCACGGAATTTGTTATTGTTTACCTCTTCGGCTAAATTACGGTTAGTTGCCGAGATAACACGTACATCTACTTTCATTGATTGTTTTGAACCCACAGGATCAATCTCACCGTCTTGTAGCACCCTTAGTAATTTAACCTGTATATCGGCAGGTAACTCGCCTACCTCATCAAGAAACAAAGTTCCACCGTCGGCCTCCCTGAACTTACCGAATGTTTTATAAACCGCACCGGTAAAAGCACCTTTTTCGTGTCCGAACAATATACTTTCAACTAGATTTTCAGGAATAGCTCCACAATTCACGGCAATAAACGGCTTCTCAGCTCTATTACCGCATGCGTGTATCGCTCTTGCCATCAGTTCTTTACCTGTTCCGCTTTCTCCTTCGAGAAGAACAGGTATATCGGATTTAGCCACCTTCTTACCGAACTCTATCATTTCCTTAATCAAAGGGCTATTACCTATAATAGCATTAAAACTGGCTCCCCTACCTCTGGATTCTTTCATTATCGACATTTCACTGTTTAAAAGGTGTCGCCTTAACGCTCCGTCAATACTTCTTTTTAATTTTTCAGGAGGATCCATTTTCTGCACAAAGTCAACCGCACCGGCTTTCATTGCGTCAACTGCCAGATCAAGATCGTCATATCCGGTTCTTACAATTACCGGTAAATTCGGTTTTACGGGTTTTATGGCGTTAAGAACCTGTATCCCGTCAATTCCCGGTAGCCCTATATCCAAAAGAACAAGGTCTATACCCGATGCATCTTTTGATGTAAGAAGATCAATGGCATCTTGACCGTTTTCGACCAGTTGTGTTCTGTAATGCATTTTATCATGTATAACTTGTTCAACCACATTAGCCTGTGCGACATCATCATCAACAAGTAGTATATTATAGGACATGCTTGTAACCCCCAATTATATATATCTTCACTAATTATACCTAAAGTTCGTTTTATTATTAATTTCACGCCCTAAATGTAACGTTAACTATATAATAATAATACAAAAACGTTAACACTTCCTTAACAAACAACCTTAAAAC
Organism: Pseudomonadota bacterium; assembly: GCA_027620075.1. Lineage (NCBI taxonomy): Bacteria > Pseudomonadati > Pseudomonadota > Pseudomonadota bacterium. Next base: position 99,443 of record JAQCEY010000005.1, read on the forward strand.
GTATCTAATTGACACTAATTACTACTTAAAGTAAGTTTTTTACATTTTTGGTACAGTTTTTACAAAGATTTTATACTTTTAAGATTTTTTAATTGAAAAACATGAGTGAGTAAAAACCAATGATAGCAATCCCCCTGCAACCCACCAGTTCTGCCATATGCCGTAGCCTGTTTCACCCATGGCAAAATATGCCGAGAACAGACCGAAAAACATGGAGGCAGGGAAATTTTCATAGAATCTTCTGATAATTTTCTTTTTTCCGCTATGAACCAATTCACTCTTGCAATGAGTATTAATGATTGAATATTTCAAGTTACTTATAACATATATTTGCGATACCAAAAATGCTATAAAAACCGCAAGTCCTACAAATCCTAGTTCCAGCCAAACCTGAAGGACATTATTATGCGGGTGCAAAGGCAACGGATGTCTTCCGCCCAGTACATATTCTTCTTTGGTAATAGGAATTGAGCGTGCAGAATTAAGCCCCCAGCCCAGTACGGGCTTTTCCATAGCCCTTTTTGCCGTGTAATCCCAGATATAAAGCCTGTACTCTGTCGCAGAATTAGGCATTTCCGGTATATTATCGAACATTACTTGCGGATTCATTTTATGGCTTAATGCCGCAACTGAAATAACTGCAAAGACCGCTAACACCATCATCGCCTTTAACGCCCTTTTGCCGAAAACCGATATTAACGGAAACACCGCCAGACTTATAATCAGTGCCATTGATGAAGATTGGCTTTCAAGGCGTAGAACCGTAAATATTGTAAAAACGGTAAGTAATACGGCAAATAGTAGCTTACTCCTTACTATCAGCCAACTTAAAACACACCAGAAGATTATTACAAGATATGAAGCTCCTCTGTTTAGGTCTGTAAGTTCGCATTTATACTCCTTAGCTTTAAAAGATTGGAAGAACTTGCTTAAAGAGCCGTCGGAAATAATTTCAATATTAGCCGTCACCAATGCTATAAAAAAAGCTATCGCTAAAGTTTTGCATAAAGTTTGCTTATTTTTGATATCGGCTTGCTTTATAAATTCAAGTAATGCAACCAGCCCTACAAACAATAACAATAACCTGCACCACATACTGAAGCTCTGTTTAGGCTCTATCGCCCATAAAAGGCTTGATATCCCTAAAACAAAAAAGAGGGCGATAAACTTATATGCATTTGAATTGAAAATATCCTTAAAAAGATATCTTCTATAAACTATTGCCGATATTGCAGGAAATAACGCCGCCAGAACAAAACACACAGCAAGCGATAGCGGAGCAAACAAACTTAGCAAAGGCGAAACCGCTGCTACAAAATATAAAATCGCCCATGATGACTTATCTAAAATTGATAGCGTTTTATTGCTTTTCATCAAAAAAATACCTTTAACTTATCTTTATGCAAAACTATATACACTATAAATAATGGACAATTTCAAGGTAAATAGTATATTGCATAGACTAAAATAAAAAAGGTTATTCGCAACTTGTTAGACAAAAAAGAATCCAAACAAAAACACATTCCCTTCGCCCTGCCCGATATAGGCGAGGAAGAAATTGAGCTGGTCACTAACTGTATGCGTTCAGGCTGGATGACAACAGGACCTAACGCCAAACAGTTCGAGTCCGACTTTGCCGACTATATAGGGTCAGGCGTACATGCCGTTTGCGTAAACTCAGCCACATCAGGTTTACTGCTGGCATTAGAAGCCGTAGGTGTTACAAACGGCGATGAAGTTATAACTACCCCTTATACCTTCAGTGCCACCGCTATGGTGTGCGTCCATTTGGGAGCTACTCCCGTTTTAGTCGATGTTGATGAAGACAGCTATAATATCGACCCGTTAAAAATAGAAGCTGCTATCACAAAGAAAACTAAAGCAATTATACCCGTACATTTTGCAGGACTGGCTTGCGATATGGAAGCTATAATAAAAATAGCCCGCAAGCATGGTTTAAAAACAATCGAAGATGCGGCACATGCCCTTCCCTGCACTTTCAACGGTCAGCTAATCGGCTCTTTAGATACCGATGCTACCATATATAGTTTTTATGCCACAAAAACCATCACTACGGGCGAAGGCGGCATGATAGTAACTAAGAATGAGGATATTGCAAAAAGATGCCGTACTATGCGTCTGCACGGTATTTCACGTGACGTATTTGACCGCTATACCTCTGATAAGCCCAACTGGTATTATGAGATAGTTGCACCGGGTTATAAAGTAAACATGACCGATATCGCAGCCTCTATAGGTATTGCACAATTGAAAAAAGCCGATAGATTCCAAAAAAGAAGGCAATATATAAAAGAAAAATATTTTGAAGCATTTAAGAATTTACCGATAAAATTACCCGAAGATACGAAAAACGGCGACGTACATTCATGGCACTTATTCGTTATCCGCCTGAATGAAGAAGCTCCTATAGGCAGAGATGAGTTTATACAAAAAATGGCGGCAGATTATCAGGTCGGTTGCAGTGTTCATTTTATTCCGTTGCATTTTCACCCATACTGGCAGGAAAAATTAAACCTTGATGAAAACAGCTTCCCTATCGCAAAAAAAATATTTGAAAGGTCGGTGAGCCTGCCTATATATACAAAAATGACCGATGAGGACGTAGTAAGGGTGATAGAGGCAACTATAAAATTGCTACAATAAACCGGTATAGTGTTTCTAATTTCTAATAATAATGTCATCCCTGTGAATTTTCGTAGAAAATTATAGGGGGATCTGTTTTAATTGACAGAAGATCCCCGCACGGAGGCGGGGATGACAATTTTCAATAAATTTTGGAAATACTATAATTGCCATACTCCGACTTGACCGGAGTATCCAAGTTATTATTACTTAGAAATTATGATAATAAAAAAAACCACAAAATGAAAAGACTATTCGACCTTACCGCATCTTTCATAGGACTTATAATATTAAGCCCCATATTTATAATTATTGCCGTATTAATAAAGACGGATTCCACAGGAGAAGTGTTTTTTCGTCAGGTACGTGTCGGCAGGGGTGAAAAACCGTTTAGAATATTCAAGTTCCGTACTATGTCCGTTAATCGGGAAAAAGGCTCGCTGCAAATAACAACAGCCACAGATAGCCGTATTACAAAGGTCGGGGCTTTTTTACGCAAATATAAAATTGACGAACTTCCACAACTAATCAACGTCTTAAAAGGCGAGATGAGCCTTGTAGGCCCTCGCCCTGAAGTGCCTAAATATGTTGAGCATTACTCATCTGAAAACCGTAATATTATTTTCTCAGTGCGGCCGGGTATAACCGACCTTGCTTCAATTGAATATAAAAATGAAAACGACATTCTGGCTAAAGAATCCGACCCTGAAAAAGCATATATAGAAAAAATATTACCCGAAAAATTGAAATATTGCCGTGAATATGTTGAAAAGCAATCATTTATGTATGATATAAAAATTATATTGAAAACTTTAAAAGCGATTATTTGTTAAAAATTATCCGGTCACCCTGAATTTATTTCAAGGCCTTTATATTATTTAAATGGATTCTGAAACAAGTTCAGAATGACATCAACAAGCAAAAACCCAATGGGTTACTTTTATGCTTGACATCTACCAACCCATTGGGTACAATTACCTCGTAACCAACTTAACTGGAATGTGCCTACAATGACAAATTATTTAATAAATATAAAAAGGACTATATCATGTACGAAATTGTACTTCTTAACACGTTCCAGCGTGCTACAAAAAAATTATTCAATAAAAAAGACATAGAAACCTTGGCTAAAATTTTACAAGAAAGTCCAACAGCAGGTGATGTACTAAGAGGAACGGGCGGAGTTAGAAAATTAAGATTTGCTAAGCACAAAGGCAAAAGCAGCGGAGCGAGAATTATATATTTTTATCAGGATAGTAAAGACAGAATATTTCTAATAACCGCATACACAAAGAACAAAAAAGACAACTTAAGTCAGTCAGAAATAAATGAATTGAAAAAACTGACCGACCATTTAAAAGGAGGTTAATATGCCGAATAAAACATTATTTGAAGATATAAAAGAAGGCTTAGAAGAAGCTATCGCCTTTAATAACGGAAAAGATACAGGTGCATATATTATTATGCCCGAAGAAGTTGACGTTAAAGCAATACGTGAAAAACTTAAAATGACTCAGGCACAGTTTAGTGAGTCTTTTGATATTCCGATTACAACCCTCAGAAAGTGGGAACAACACCAACGCAAGCCTGAAAGACTGGCAAGAGCGTTTTTGAAAGTTTTAGACCATTCGCCACAAACAGTAATTGACGCTCTGCATTCATAAGAACGAGAAAAAATGCCACCTAAAATAACCGTATTGATGAGTGTTTATAACGGTGTTCCTTATTTAAAGGACGCTTTGGACAGCATCTTGAACCAGACCTTTGAGGATTTTGAATTTTTGATTATCGAGGATTGTTCAAGTGACGGTTCTTTGGAAGTCTTGGAAACATACGCAAAAAAAGACCGCCGTATAAATTTAATAAAAAACAATAACAATAGAGGCTTAGGTGCAAATTTAAAAGAAGGAGTTAAGCTGGCTAAAGGGGATTATATCGCCCGTATGGATTCTGACGATATAGCCCTTCCCCACCGCCTGCAAACACAATATGATTTTGCAATTGCCAATCCCGATATAGATATAATAGGAAGTTTTGCCACCGATATAAATGAACAGGGCGATTATATCGGCATACGCAAAATGCCCGTATCGCATGAAGAAATCGTAAAATATATCTGGACATGCCCCATAATCCACCCTACTGCTTTTATGAAAAAAGAATCCCTGTTAAAAGCAGGTTCATACGGCAGTGAAAAAAGGCGGCAGGATTATGCCTTATGGTTTCGATGTGCCAAGCACGGTTTAAAATTCGCAAATATTCCCGAACCTTTATTAAAATACCGTTTTGCCGATGAGTATTTCAAAAAGAACAACCTTCCGGCACTTATTACACAAGTGAAAATAGGCTGGAAGGGCTGCACACAGGTAAAAGCACCTCCTATCGCTTATATCGGGGTAGCCGTTCCTCTTGTAAAAGGTATATTGCCAAAACCTATTAAAAGGTGTATGACAAGGATATTGAAAAAAGTTGATCCAAGAAACTCCGGTTAATAAGACTATGCAAAGAACAACTATAGAGAAATTCAGAAGTAATTTACCCGGTTCATTATTTTTTTTCCTGACCGGAATATATAGAATGCCCAGACAACTCCTAACAGTCGATATAACAAGATTCTTTATCTGTTATTTTAGGAAATTATTTTTTATCAACATAATGAGAAATACCCGAAGCCTTGAAAATTTGGACGAAGGTGTCGGTAAAAATACGATAATGCATAATCTTAAAGGTCAGAAAGATGTAGCCGTAAACCGTTCTCACTTACTTATCAGACCTGTGATTGCAATTGATAAGGTTATCAAGAATATCGAAAATTGTAAGGTACTTACCGTAGGTCCCCGCACTGAGGGAGAATTGTTTAATTTAATGGGTTACGGCTTTAAATCAAAAAATATCCGAGGTTTGGATCTAATTTCATATTCACCTAAAGTTGACTTGGGCGACATGCATAATATGCCTTATGAAGATAATAGCTTTGATGTTATTTTCTTAGGATGGGTAATGGCATATAGTAATGACAGAGTAAAAGCCGCAAAAGAAATAATGCGTGTAGCAAAGTCCGGAGCTATAATTGCAGTCGGTGCTTCATATGACCCTAAAACCGATGAAGAGATACAAGCACAGATGGGATATCTGACGGGAACTGACGATAAGTTCAGAAATGCCGAACATATGATGGAACCATTTGGTGATAACATAAAGCATGTATATTTTTGTCAGGACGTTGAAGACCAAAAGCAGTTTTGCGATATGATTACAATATTTTGTATAAAATAAAACAGGTACGAACCGATGCAACAACGTTCTTTTATAAGAAGACTACCGGGCAAGATTGTAACCCCTATAAACCGCAAAATAGGTCAAAAAGTATATGGCAATATAGCAAATTTGAGTGACAATTTAATCGGCAGTCACCGTTGGAACAATAATAAAAAAGCATGTAATGCGAACATAAGTCAATCTGAAGAGGCAAAACAACTCGTTAATGATGGATGCGGAATATATCCGTACGGTTTTAAAAAAGAAATAATTGACGAAATATATGCCGAATATAATAAAGTCATACACGCCCCTAAACATAGTGAGTTTAGCAATCAGTATGCCCAAATTGTTCCGGAAGAAGATGGAACATATCGTTCACGTATAATAAACGCACTAGAATCGGTTCCTAGCGGTTATAAGCTTTTCACTGATGAATTCATCGGCTTTGTAGAGCAATATTACCAATCACATTTCCGTCTTCATTCTTGTGAAATGTGGCAAACACGTCATATATCGCAAGAACATCTTGATGAGATATACCCGCTACAACCATACTCAATTCTATGGCATGTGGACGGGCATCCTACCGATACATTGAAATTCTTTCTTGTACTATCAGATGTTACCGATGATCACGGACCACTTCATTTCCTTAATAAAGAACGCACATCAGAAATTCTTAAAAAAGGATATAGGGACAGATTTAATTATAATATGCCTTGTTCCGAACTTGAGGATAGTAGGTATTTAAACAAACTTACCGGCAAATCAGGTACGGCAGGCTTTGTAAACGTCACTCAATGTCTGCATAGAGCAGGTGTTCCGATCAAAGGGAATTATAGGGACATTCTGGAATTCAGGTTGGAATCATCAGATACTCCTTTCAAAATACCCGGCTAGGCTAGGATAAAGGATTAATGAAGAAACAAAGCACCTTATCAAAAACATTAGATGTTTTTTCTTCAAAGGAAAAATTCGGGTTATTTTTATTATTCCTATCCATGGTTATCGCTGCCATACTGGAAATGGCAGGTGTAGGGCTGATAATGCCTTTCATTGCGTTGCTTGATAAACCTGAAATTGTTCATAACAACGAATTTGCTGCTCGAATATATGCCATGTCGGGAGCCGAATCATATAAACAGTTCATGTTGATATGCAGCGGCGGTTTAATTTTATTTTATCTGGCTAAAAATATATTCTTAGGGTTTATAATTTACCGGCAAAGTGTATTCTTAGCCAAATCAGAGGCAAATGTGGGGGTAAACCTGCTCAAAAAATACCTCTCAATGCCATATTTACGCTATGTAGAACGCAATACCGCCGAATTGGTTAACAACATAACCATAGAGTCAACATTGCTGTTTGCAGGGCTTATAAAGCCTATATTTTTCATATTATCCGATGCTTTGGTAACTATATGCATCATGGCATTGCTTCTATATATTGCCCCTTTAGCAACCCTTTGTGCCGTCGGCGTAATTTTACTTTCGGCAAGCATATTCTATATTATTTTAAGAAATCCGTTAAAGAGCTTAGGCGAGTCACGCCGGTATCACCGCCAAAAGATGATACAGTGGGTAACCCAAAGCCTAGGCAGCATGAAGGAAATAACCGTTTTGGGACGCAAAAAGTTCTTTGAAGACAGCTTCAAAGAACATGCCTCACAAATGATAAAGACGCAGACTTTTTATGAAACCGTAATTCAGCTACCACGTGTAATAATCGAAAGCTTCGGTGTAATTATGTTGGTTATAATCATGGTTATATTGATAAATGAGGGCGGTAATTTTATTCCTACCCTATCGCTTTTCGCTATGGCGGCATTTAGGTTAATGCCTTCTATAAACAGGATAACATCATCTGCTACCAAGGTACGTTATTATTTAAAAACACTGAACAATCTGCATGAAGACCTGAATGCTAAAGATTATGACAATTCAACCGCATCAGACAAAACCATAAAATTCGCAAGTGAGATAAAGCTGGATAACATATCATTTGCTTATCCCGATACAAACCGCAATGTGATTGACGGTCTTAGCCTTACCGTAAAAAAGGGTTCTTCCATCGGTATTATAGGTCCGTCAGGTGAAGGAAAATCAACTTTAGTTGACATAATACTAGGACTGCTTCCCGTCAATAAAGGTTCGGTTTTAGTAGACGGAGTTAATATATCGGAAAATCTAAAACAATGGCACAAACATATCAGCTATATGCCGCAAGCCGTATATCTTACCGATGATACGATAAAACGTAATGTCGCACTAGGTGTAGCAGATGAAGATATAGACGATGAGCTGATATGGAACTGTCTGGATAAAGCCCAGCTTGCCGATAAGGTCAGGTCATTGCCCGAAGGTTTGGATACGACGGTAGGCGAACAGGGAACTAAATTATCCGGCGGACAGCGTCAAAGAATAGGAATCGCAAGGGCGTTATACAACAATCCCCAAGTTCTGGTTTTAGATGAGGCAACTACGGCTCTAGACCCTCAAACCGAAGAAAAAATATGTAACACTTTAAAGGAAATATCCGAGGAAGTAACGATAATAGCCATATCACATCAACCGAAACTTATTTCAATAACCGATGAGGTTTATAGATTAAGTGAAGGCAAACTACATATACAAAAATTCTAAATTCATTTACGTCACACCCTGCGTTTGCTTTAATCACAACAATTAGTTGAATAAGTGCCCCCTAAATTAATAATATATTAAGAAGCGTATTTTATAATATTCTGTTGGGAGAGCTTGATTAAAATGGGCAAACTATACATAAGCGACATTTCAACATTATCGAGAAACGGCATTATTGCTGTTATGGTATCGGTTATATGCCTAATAACAACTACTTTAATACTTATATTTAATACAAATTATCACCCGTTCTTATGGGTTCTGACCACAATCCCGATGTGCTTTTCATCATATGTCATCTTTATATATCTCCGTCTTGAGCATGAAAAAGAGCTTATAAGAACCGAACTTAATATCTCAAAACGAATGATAAGAAGGCTTATCATGGACGAGCAAAACCTATTCAAAGAAATGCAAAAGCAGATAGATAAAAGAAAAAAGGACAGGCAGCGAATCAAGCTAAATGAAAGCGAATCGCAGATGGTATTAGATAGTGTTGTAGAAGGAGTTGTCAGGACTGATGAAAAAGGGATAATAAACATCTTCAATCCGGCTTCCGAGAACATGTTCGGCTACAAGAAAGATGAGGTTATAGGTCGAAACATAAATTTCCTTATACCCAATATATATAATGAAGAGCAAGGGGTTATAGACAAAAACACCCTAAGAAAAATATTCGCAAAGAAAAAAAACGGACGCAAGTTCCCTATTGATATGACCGTAAATGAAGCAAAGACCGCCGAGAAAAAAGAATATGTGGCAATTATTTACGATATTTCAGATAAAAGAATGCAAGGCAGGGCTTTCCACAAATACACCGAAAAGCTTGAATGGGCAAATTACGAAACTCAAAAAGCACGACTGGAAGCGGAGCGTGCCAACTACGCAAAGACCATATTCCTTGCCAATATGAGCCACGAAATAAGAACACCGCTCAACGGCATAATAGGCTTGACGGAGCTAATGCTAAACACGCAATTAAATGCAAAGCAGGAACGTTATGCAAACCAGATATATAATTCGGGCGAAACTTTGCTTGAAATTATCAATGATATCCTTGATTTCTCCAAAATTGAGGCAAATGCACTCAAACTTGAAAATGCCAAATTCAATTTAACGGAGCTTGTCAAAAACTGTGAAAATATGTTTCAACCTTTATATGATGAAAAAGGCATAAAGCTAAAAGTAAATTACACGAAAAACATCTTGAACGATTATACGGGCGATCCGACCAGATTAAGGCAGATAATAACCAACCTGATAGGCAACTCCCTTAAATTCACCGAAAAAGGCACTGTAACCCTGACCATAACAAAGAAACGAACCTTAAATACAAAAGAAACATTACTATTTGAGGTAAAAGATACGGGCGTAGGTATTTCTACTAAAAAGCAGAAGAATATTTTTGATAAGTTCGCTCAGGCAGATGCATCTACAACACGTAAATTCGGCGGTACGGGTCTCGGGCTGGCAATATGTAAGCAGCTTGTAGAGCTAATGGGGGGACAGATAGGTGTAAAGAGCCGTTTAGGCAAGGGGTCTCTGTTCTGGTTCAAGATACCTATGAATACTGTAAAAACCAAAAATTCAACTAATCCTCAAAAGGAGAGGGCGTATGCAAAAAATTAATGAGAAATTTCCAGGTACAAAAGTGCTGGTAGCAGATGATTATCCTATCAATCTTGAACTTACTCAGGAAATGCTCGAAATGATGGAATGTATGGTTGATTCCGCCGAAGACGGCATAGAAGCCGTAAAATTATGTAACGATAATGAATATGATGTAATTTTCATGGACGTTCAGATGCCCAATATGGACGGTTACAAAGCAACAAAGGAAATACGTAAATCAGGTAACGGCAACTCCAAAACCGTAATAATAGCAATAACGGCAAGCGCTATGGCAGGAGATAAGGAAAAGTGCCTTGATGCAGGCATGAATGATTATATAAGCAAGCCCATAAAGGGAAAGAATATAGAAGATATGTTAATTAAATATATCAGGGATAAAAAATGACAAAGGAAAAAGATCCTACCGTTTTAATTATAGAAGATAACAAGATGTTCAGGGATCTGGCATTTGATGTTTTTGACAATACGGACAGGATAACGGCTAAAGACGCAAATGAGGGTCTGACCAAGTTCAAGGAGCAAATCCCCGATATAACACTTCTTGACATAGGATTACCGGACAGGAGCGGTCTGGATATCTTACCGGAGATGGTAGCTTATAACCCTGAAGCATTTATAGTAATGCTTACAAAAAGCAATATAAAGAAAGATGTTGAACAGGCAAAGAGATTGGGTGCAAAAGGTTATATATCAAAACCTTTTACCTATAAAAAGGTATTGGACTGCATGGATATGTATAAAACATTCAAAGCGGAGCTTGAAAAAAAATCCGAAAATGAGCGTTTCCACAGAGAAAACACTCAAGAATTTTTTGAAGAGCAGGAAATTGAGAATAACAAAAAAATAGAGGAGCATAAATTAAAGCTTTACGAAGATATGATAAGGGAACAAATTTCTAATTTATCCATATTATTTGTTGATGACTATCCCTCAAACAGGTTCAAGGCGAAGAACGTATTTGCTAAAATGGGTTGCAATATAAAAACCGCAAATAACGGTGAGGAAGCCGTAGAAATATATAAACAAGGTAATTTCAATATTATATTCATGGATTCTGCAATGGACGATATAAGCGGCTATACGGCTACAAAAAGAATCCGTAAATACGAAAAGGAAAATAAACTAAAAAGGTCACTTATAATAGGCATGCCCGAATATAGTAATGAGATAGAAGATAAACTATGGCTGCAATCGGATATGGACGACTACATAACCAAGCCTGCCAAGATATACAAAGTTAAAGACATAATACGAAAATATATTGAAGATAATTTAAAGTAAAAAAAATTATGAATGATAATATTTCTTATTACAAATCAAAAATAGAATCACTTTCCGACGACATAGAGCTAATGGCACATATAGCTTCCCATGACATAAAAGATCCGTTGCGTCAGGCATTATCCGACTTAGAAGAAAATCAGGATATACACAGTGCCAAAGAATCTATAACAAAGGTAATTGAAATAATAACCTTACTTCGTGAATATTCGCACCTGTTAAAATTCAACGAAACATTGTCAAAAGTTGACTGCAATGAGGTATTAAGCGAATCCCTCGACGAATTATCAGCATATATTAAAGAACACAAAGCTACGATTACAAATGATAAACTACCTGAAGTAAATGCTTTCAAACCGCATTTAAAGATAGTTTTTTTATCACTTATAAAAAACTCCGTATGCTACAATGACAACAATGAACCAAAATTACATATAAGCTGTAAAAAGGAAGGTCAGTTCTGGCTATTCAAGTTCTCTGATAACGGAATAGGAATTGAACATTTTTATAGAAAGTACGTATTCGCCCTTTTCCAAAAATTAGATGAAGAACACGGCAACACAGGTTATGGAGCAGGTCTTGCATTTTGTAAAAAAATAATTGAGAATCATAACGGTAAGATATGGTTTGAATCTGACGGAAGCAGCGGTACTGATTTTTATTTTACAATTCCGTTGTAAAACACCGTTTCTACTTCTTCTTATCTTTCTTTCTTTCGCTAGCCACTAAAGTTTTAGCTGCCAGCATCGTACTTGAAACTATATTATCTTTAAAATTACCTAATGAATTAGATTGTATCCATATATCCCCCGGTCCCGTGTAGCTTTCAATAACTTTTGCAAAACCGCTTTCTATTACGGTACTCAGTGTTATATTCACCGTTGACTGCCTTGCCATAACATATGTCTGGAAAGCGTTTATGGTTTCTCCCTGTGCAAGAGTTCTTTTATAGACACCGCCACCAAACCATAAAAAAACAAGACCGTCCCCTTCCAGTTTTAACAACTTTAAACCGTCAACTTTTTTACAATCACCGTTTTCCTTGGAGTCTGCTTTAGTAAATACGACAGATGCAGAGGCACACAAAAGAGTGTTCTCCCTACAAAGAATACTCCGGTACTGCCCTAAATTGATGACCGCTATATTACCCGGAAAGTTGCCTGAAAATAATACATGCTTTGGTTTAAACGAGGTGTTTTTACATTTTTTTACAAAAACTTTGCTATGAGATGCCATTGCCATACCGGTACTTACCATCTTACCTATCAATCCCTGCGGAGCCATTTTATGAGAACTAACTTCGGTAACGAACTCAATACCGTTATCAAAGGTCATAACAGTATCTTTCTGATAGATTAGTTCCCGACTTGGTTTCAGGATAATTTCAACAAATTGAGTATCGTTATTATGTACTATATAATCAAAATCCCTAAAATTATTAGCCGAATTTGATACGGTATTATTTGGTGCGTTTTCTCTAAGAGGAGGAACCGAAACTCCCCTTGCTATAGTATCATCGCCCGAACCTGCTTTATTACTTAAGGTTTCTTCCCCCTCCATCATTTTTTGAGCTATCTCGGCAGGTTTAGGGTGATGCTCCGAATCGCCTTGACCACCTGTATTTTCATAAGAACCGCCCCTGCCCTTTGCAGCCTCTTCCTCCATCATTTTCTGAGCTATCTGAGCCGGTGTAAGATGAACCGAATTATCTTTCCCAGAAGAAGTGTTATCAGGCGTTGTTCTTGATTCTGTAGGTGAAGGTGTCTGTTTGGTAGTTGCCGGTTTTGTAGAGCTATGCGGAGAATTGAGATTCTTCTGCAACATCTTCGGACCTCGTCTTAATGCCGGCGGCAAATCATCATCAATCATACTAATCCCCCTTTAAATTACCGATTTAAGATAGAATTATAATACAAACAATTATAGTGTATCAACCGTTTATTAATTATTAGCAGTTGCAAACTAACTTTCTAATGATTCCTCATCTAACACGGGTTCATCGTCCTCTACTGCATAAGATTCATTTAACCACTTACCCAAATCAACATCAGCACAACGTTTTGAACAAAAAGGTTTATATTTTTCAGCCGATGGTTTTTTGCATATAGGACATTTAGCCATTGTTGTACCCCGTTCCTTCCAGCATTGAAAGTGTTTCGTATAAAGGCAGACCTACAACAGATGAGTAAGAGCCGTTCAGGGATTTTACAAACCCGCCTGCTATACCCTGTATCGCATAGCCCCCTGCTTTACCGATACCTTCTTTGCTTTCTATATATCCGTTTATCTCTTTAACACTCAGTCTTTTGAACTTAACTTTTGTTTCAATGACTTTATCGGATAACCTGCCTTCAGGTGATATAAGGCAAACACAGCTTATAACGGTATGTTGCCTTCCTGATAACAATTGAAGGCACTGTGCAACCTGATCGTCATTTTCCGCTTTTGGCAAAATCCTTCTTCCGCACGCAACCACCGTATCGGCACTCAATATAAAATCATCTTTATATTTGTGTAAAACTGCCTTTGCCTTACCTATCGCCATACGTAATGCATATTGCTTGGGTATTTCATTTTGTAAAGGGGACTCATCAATATCTGCAGGTTCAATAATATCCGGTGTAATATTAACCTGCTGTAATAAATCCTTACGCCTCGGTGATGCCGATGCGAGAATTAGCTTTGGCATAAAACTACCATGTTATTTTTTATTACTCGTCATCTGAGTCTTTTTCTACGGTAGATTCAGGGCTAGGTTTGCTTTTATATCTGTGAATTACACGCCCCTTAGAAAGGTCATACGGTGTCATTTCCACTTTTACCCAGTCGCCCACTAATACCCTTATACGGTTCTTACGCATACGTCCCGATGTATGACCCAATACTTCATGCCCATTTTCAAGTTCTATACGGAACATTGCGTTCGGGAGTAATTCCAGAACAGTACCATCGAATTCCAATAACTCTTCTTTAGCCATAAACCCTATCTAATTTAATAATTATAATTATTAAAAATAATTCCCATATTGAAATTATTAATTGTTAATAGCCGATTACAAACTCATTCTAAATTTAGAATTAATTGACTACAACCACTGTATTCATAGCTAATTAGTTCAAACTTTCAAGATAAAAAACAATTATGCAATAAATATCATACGGAAACGTCCGGCAAGCATATATTTTGTATAAATTCTACTACAGCCTTTTTATTTCATTTTTGAACTTGCTTCAGATTTGCCTATGACAAAATATATGTATATGAAACAATCCCACTGATTGCATAATAAGGAATTATGTGTTATAGGTGCTGACCTTTATAAACTTTTGAAATTTTCAAATATTCCCTGCTTGAAAAAGGTGTAGTGATGGCAAAGAAGAAATTACATATTAAAACATATGGCTGTGCGATGAATGTTTATGATTCGATACAAATGACCGATATGTTCTATAATCTCGGCTATGAAAATTCAGATAGCATAGCAGGTTCCGATCTGGTTATCCTTAACACATGTCATATTAGGGAAAAAGCTGCTGAAAAAGTTTACTCTGAACTAGGTCGCATCAAGAAAGCAAAAGAGAAGAAGAAAGCCTGCGGCGAGAATATGATAATTGCGGTGGCAGGGTGCGTAGGTCAGGCAGAGGGGGACGAAATATTCCGACGTGCCCCGTATGTCGATGTTGTAGTCGGCCCTCAGTCTTATCAAACACTTCCCGATCTTGTGGGTAAAGTACAAAGAGAAAGCGGACACCTTATAAATCTTGAATTCGAAGATGATAAATTTGACAAGCTCCCCAAAGAATCATCACAATCAAATATCTGTGCCGTGTTGTCTATTCAGGAAGGGTGCGATAAGTTCTGCACGTTCTGTGTAGTACCATATACTCGTGGTGCCGAATACTCCCGTAATGTTCCCGAGATATACCGTGAGGCTGTTTCGCTTGTAGCACGAGGTGCTAAAGAGATAACCCTTCTGGGGCAGAACGTAAATGCTTATCATGGCGAATCATCTGACGGACAAATATGGAATCTTGGAAAATTAATAAAGCATATTGCAAAGATTGAAGGCTTAGAACGCATAAGATACAGCACATCTCACCCTCGTGATATGCACGAAGACTTATATGACGTACACAGGAGCGAACCGAAGTTGATGCCGTTTTTAAACCTGCCCGTTCAGTCCGGTTCAGATAAAATACTAAATGCCATGAATCGTAAGCATACTCGCGAATTTTATTTTAAGATTATGGAACGCCTAAGACAAGAACGCCCTGATATTCAGTTTAGCTCCGACTTCATCATAGGTTTTCCGGGTGAGACGGAACAGGATTTTGAAGATACTATGGATTTGGCAAAAAGGGTGAATTTTACGCAAGCATACTCTTTTTGCTACAGCCCACGCCCGGGAACACCCGGTGCGCAAATGGATAATCAGCTAGAAGAATCTGTCAAAAAAGAACGCCTCATGCGTTTTCAGGCACTGATAAGCAACCAGCAGCTTGAATATAACCAAAGCTGTGTGGGTAAAACAATGCCCGTACTATTTGAAGGTAAAGGTAACAAACAAGGTCAGATAACGGGTAAAAGCCCTTATATGCAGTCAGTTATAGTTAACGGCTCCGAAGAACTGATAGGAAAAATAATTGATGTAAATATCAAACAAGCAGGTCCTAACAGTTTAAAAGGCGAGTTGCTCTATAATGTTTCCAAATAATTTCTATGGTCAAGCCATAGTATGAAGCCTCTGCAAAAGTCAAAAACCTACTCTCCCCTTGAGGGAGAGTTAAAAACACGAAGTGTTTTTGTGAGGGGTAGAAGCCCGCAAGTGTTTGTTATACCTGCATGTATCGCCCTCTCTCCAACTCTCTCCCGTACACGGGAGAGAGGATACAAAGAACTCAACTTTACAACCTTTTGCAGATGCTTCTATAGATAGTCAATCCATAGTATAATAATTCTTATAATTTATGGCGTAGGTATCGTTGTAGTATTGACCGTACCCATCGGAATTATCGTCTGATATTCAATGCACTGAACCCTTACCCTTCCATGTGAACCGGGTGCGGCAAGACCGGCAATACGTTGTCTTGAAGAGTTACCGTGAAGCAAACATGCCCACCCCGAGATAACAGCCCACGCACTGGAACACCTTGGTCCACCCGCACCGAAAGGAAGGTAAAGAGTACATGGTTTTAGACCGGGAGGGCAAGTTGAATCACACCTATCCGCTACACACCCGCCTGCCGCAGGATGTCTAAACAATGTGCCTGTTGAAAATTGATACACACCGGGATATCGCGTTCCTACCGGTTTGGTTTGTGATACATTTCCCATTGGATCCGTAATAACCACCTCATCGGCGGACGGTATTATAGCATTTACATCTTCACTGAAGTTTAGATTTTCAGGATTGAAAATGCCTGCCGCATTTATAGCAAGAGCCGGATCTATAAATAAATCCGGATCTCTGGTAGCATCAGCGTAACTACCGGTCGTAGTATGATCACATTTTAAAGCACCGTCACCTACATATTGATTTGCAGTAGCATCTCCGGTTTCACCCGTATAATAATATCCGCCTTCTAGCACAGCACAGTCAGTATCATGTCCGGTGCCATCTAGACCTTTTATCGAATTAATGTGTAAACAACCTGCCTGACATGCAGTGTATAGTCCGCCGCTATAATCATCGGAATCTCCCGGACCGACAGCAACATCATCAAGGACAAACGAACTTGTAGCTACATCAAATTCCTGAAACTCTCCGACACCTGTAATCGGGTCAATAAAATAACGAGCGGATCGTCCTTTTCCACCATTGGCAATTATCATTTTCTGGTTAGGTCCGAAAGTACTTCTGGTACCGTCAATACCTACTATATCTTCGTCACCAAGATAAATAACTCTTCCTCCTAATCCCACGGATATTTCCAGAGTTTTATCTATAAGATCCAACTCCTTAAGATCATATTCGGCACTTATATATGCACCTGCCCCACCTGAAAAATCGTTAGATCTGTCAGGTTGGCTTGTTCCGCCTCCACCTGCACCCCAAACTTCAACAAACATCTTACTGCATAATTGACCGTCATCAAAATTCGTAGTACCCTCCGCAAGAGTATTCTTCACCAGATCATGAGGTCTGATTACCTCATTTATACTAATATCATTGTCCCAATTCACCCTTAATAAACCTTCTTCAGTCGGAAATGTGAAAATAGCCTTATCTTCTAGGGTATAACTCTTTTCAACATCTAAAGTTACCTCGGCACACATACCAAGTTCAAGAGGTGTCATAGGTCTTAATATGGCAGGGTCGGTTTTCTGCAATTCATTATATTCCTCAAGCTCGTCTATATCGCCCAGATTATATCCGAAATCCACATCATTATCCGGTGGCCCCTGTGTGGTCGGCTTATCATAATCAAAACGCCCCGGTCCATCAATAGCACCGTTAGCAGTACCGTCTATATAATAAGGGTCATTTACATCTACGGGTCTTTTCGCAGGAAGCGTAACGTCCGGCGGAGGAGTAGCCGCAAATGTAATGATAAACGGATCCTGAGGACCGACATCGCTCATCGGAGGGTTATAGTGATAGGACGGCACTTCAAGCGTCACCTGCGGCGGCAGAGTCACACCGCCGGCACCAATTTCACTATACGCGTTAAGGTTGTCGAAAGGAACTCCGTTTGGAACGTAGTTATTAGGTATATCGGCGGCAGGGCGGAAATTACCCGAAACAGGGTGCGGAGGCAATGTCATATCATCTACAACAGTATCCGTCGGGTCGGAATCATATCCCCTTATCAATTTAGAATACAGCAATTGTCTTGTTACCGGCTTTGCTTCCGGGTTTATGATACAATCCACACCTCTTGTACAAGGTATCGTACAATGAGCTCCCCCCGGAACACAGGTTTCATGAATATATAAAGGCGGTTCAAAGATCGGCTGACCGGTTTCATCATATACGGGTATAACAACATCATCTTCATTCCCTGAAGGCTCTACATACGGCGAGGCGGCAACCAGAGGAGCCGTATCATAGCCCTCTACACACATCCATGCACGATATCTTGCACCGTTCGGGTTTATATCGGGAGCGGTAGGATCGTCAGGATCAGGCATAGAGGCAGTATCTGAATAATTAACTATAGGACTCGAAATAGGTCCCGGAGCCACACAGAAAGGTATCTGATGCAACAACTCACATCTTGGTAGCGGCTGAGCGTCCTCCGCCGAAACCGTTCCGCCTACGGTATCAACGTCACCTAAATATTGTAAGTCTATTGATCCGGGCATACCGTCAAAACTAACCCTGAGTGTAAGCCCCATAATCCCCCTATCCGGATTCGCATCTATTGCAATTTCACCGAATGTCAAAGGATCCAGTGGCACTTCCTGAACTCTCGGCATAGGCATATAGCCGGGTCTAGGGATACACCCCTGTAATATCTCGACAGGTCGTCCGGTCGCATAAGTCGGAGGCGGACCGACCGCCGTTCTATTAGCCTCATTTATCTTGAACAGACAGATAGAATCAGGATATTCAAAACTTATCCTCGCTTCAAATCTTCTTTGCCACGGTCCCGTAATATTACCTGAAGTTACCACCTCATCTTCAGGAGCCCCCGGAGCAATAGTCGCACTTCTTGTAGCATGAACACGAATACCCGGTGCAGGGGTAAGGTCAAACGGTCCGGCTCCGGGATTCTGAGGGTTAGGACCTCTTAAATACTCACCGTTTGCATCTTTCATAAATTCACATAACACATTCTCCGATATAACACCGCCGGGTCTGTCAATCTGGCAGAAATAAACACGTATAGCAGGCTGTCTGAACGTTGAGGGAGAATCGTAATCAAGGAATGGTGTAGGGAAATAAACCCTGTCCCACTGTTCGTTACTCCACACCGGAGGTCCTGCCGCCATAGGTCTGTCAATACAGCCGAGATTCGCCGTTACAAAATGATTTTTCTTGGATTTTATAGCATTTACCAACCCGCCTATTGCGGCTCCTAATGCGGTACCGATTCCGGGCAATAGTATAGTACCCACTACAGCTCCGGTAGCTGTTGCAGTTGTAGTAGAAAATAACGTAGTCACATCAGTTCTTTTATGATACGGACTAGATCCTCCGTTAGTATCCCCTCCATCCATAGGATCTACATAGGCACACAATTGCGGTTTCATTCCTTTACATATCGTCTCCTCAGTAGTATCTGAAGTGCTACAATGCTCCCCGGTTCTATTTCCATGCACATTTTCCCCTTCCTTAGGATACGCCATTCTGGCACAGAACCTTAAACCGAATATCCACTTACATTCATTAGGCCCGAGATTTCTTCTGAAAGTCCTTCGAAAAGGCTTGTAAGCAATTCGGATACGGGGTTCATACCATGTATTTTCCTCAGCCTTAGGCTCGCAGACTCCCTGCTCTATAAAACCTATCGTTCTGGTATGCTTAGGAACCTCAATAGAGTCATATTCGGGGTCACCCGGATTAAAATCACCGTAACATTCCAAAGCGTGTGACTCTTGAGCGAACAAGGTAAAAAAAGAGAAAACTACCAGAAAGGTAATTATCTTTTGACACGAACTAATATCTGGATTCCAATTTTTCATATACCGCCGGCAACCATTCTTTCGGGTCTTCACCTCGTTCCTTAATAGCATCCTCCATCATTATAACAGTTTTATCGTCCCCTGACAAGATTTTTACCTCTTTTAAACCGCTTAAATCAAGCTTTACGACTATGGAAGGTTCTTTTGCCTGTTTTAACATGAACTGCCTCTTCTCCCCTCTTATCTTCGATACCACTTCATACTCTCGTTCCGACAACTCCCAAACATTTTTATATGCTCGATAAAAATCAGATGCATCGGGATTCGGTAAGAAAATTTTTGTAGCGATAGAGTTGGCGATAGTGCTAGTCACAGAATTATCCTTATCGTCCGGAACAGCTTCGGTCGCGAATATAACTATAGCATTTTTACTTCTCAACCTGTTTAACCAGTTTTCCAGTTTAGGAGCAAAAATATCATTATTAACAAGAGTCCACGCTTCATCCAGAACTATGATAGTAGGAATACCGTCCAGCAACATCTCTATACGATGGAACAGGTATGACATAACAGGTCCTAATGTTATTTCGTCTTCTACAACATCGCAGACGGCAAAGCCGTATATTTTACCGCTTAGATCTACAAGATTATTAATATCATTATCAAATAAATGAGCATATTTACCTTCACCATGCCAGATAGACATTTTATCTTCAAGCCCAAGGTCTGAAAGTTCTTTAAAATACGGTACCATAGTTGATAATTTTCTGCTTTCCTCAGGAAGTTTATATACGGCATCAACTATCCTTCCGAAATGTATCTTTTCTTCCTGACTTACGGGCTTTAAAAGCACCCTGTCTTTTCTCTCTCTTTTTTCTTCATTGATATAATCGGTACCTGCTTTCGCCAATATCGCCAACCATTCCTTTAAAAACTCTCTGTTTTCAGGTGTGTCGGGTATATATAGCGGGTTAAAAGCATACTCGACCGAAGCCTTACTCGGATCTATATGGGTATAGTATCCCCCTATAGCCTTAATAAAGACCTTAGATGCATCTTCCTGATCAAAAAAGAATATCCTTCCGTTAAACTTCCTTGCCTCAGAGACCATAAAGTTGGTCATAACGGTTTTACCCATTCCCCTCGGACCTATAATAGCAGTATGTCCGTTATCATCGACGTGGAAATTGAAGAAAAACGGGGTATGGTGTACCGTATGGAACATTGTAACGGCAGGTCCCCAATAGTTACCGAAACGTTTACCGGCAGGATAATTGAACAAAGATGCAAATCCCCCTACCAACCTTGTTGCTATCGGTTTTTGTCTTTGTACGTAACTGAAATTTGCCGGAAGCTGAGCCCAAAAGCACTCTTCAAGCCTTAAATCTCTTCTTGGAGCGAGAATACCAAGCGATGTAAGAGCGTCCGACATATCGGTGATATCTTCGTTTAGTCCGTTTATAGTATCATTAAATACCAATATAGTTATCTGGCTTTCACCAAAATCCGTATCATTTTTACGATCACTTTTGACGATTGCATCCAATCCCGTTAATTTTGCAAGTTCATCATCTTTACTTACATTAAGGAGTAATCTTTGATGACTAAACTCTTTTAAAGCAACCCTACCTCTAATAAAGTCGAGAGTCTGTGTTATAATAAACTCCTGAGGAAGCTGAAGAAAATCATCAATAGTTTCACCGGGAAGTTCGTAGTACTCCTTAAGTGAGAACATCGCACCGAATTTTTTCCCACGCCAGCCCCTTATCTCCATTGTATTGAAGCCTACGGCTATACCGCTATTGTTTATACTGAAAGGTATGTCGTTAATAGGCACTTTTACAGGAAACTCGGAAAGATTTAGTATCTTAGCTAAAAATTGAAGTATCTCGGAATAAAAAATGCCTCTTGATTCGTATATACTAAGGCGTTTAGCACCGAAAGGCTCTAACACACCCAACATTTTATCAACGAATTCGTATAACTCCTTTAATGTACCGTTCAAATATTCATTCTGTGATTTTTTCAAAAAAACAAAGAAGAGAGATCTGATAAAAACCGCCTTATTTGCTAGCTTTACCGAGTTACCGGTTTTTATTATAGTAATATATACTTCGTTTACATAAGTCCTATTCCAGCCATGCTCTTCTTTCCACGCACGGTTAAGATCATCGGAGAACCCGATAGGAAACTCACCACCAGGGTCAAGGTTCTTTAGCCTTCTTACGGTATGTATCCAAAATGCAAAGTCATCGTTTCTTACCTGACTTATCGCTTCTCGTATAACTTCACGCAGGTCTAGCTTTTCAGAACCGATAGCCTCACTTGAAAAACCGGTGATCTTTATCACCTGCATCAATTCGCCGTTTTTAGTTAAAAGAGTGTCTTCGTTCCAATGACATGCATAAGGTATAAAATCCGGCACCGGAACCTCTAATACCGGTTCAGCACCTACTTTCTTCTTATTGCTGTTACTAATTGCTTTTGACAGTACTTCTGATAATTTTTGTAATATTTTTTCTGACATTTTCACCTAAAATAATAAAGCACATTTTAATAACGCAATAATTAAACTTATGCGTATATAAAATCATAATACACCTAATGCAATCGTACAATAAAAAAACGGAGGGTAAAACCCTCCGTTTAATATTTGCGATATTAATCGCACTATATTAGCTTATAACATTAGACTCAGAACAAGCTGAACCTGTGTCACCAAGCATAGCGTCTACGATTGTTTCTGCACCGAAAATCGCTGCAATACCAATACCAAGTGCTAGTGCAACACCCCATGTTATCTTACCAAGGAATAACGAGAAACCCAAGAAGATAATACCGAATGCAGCCACACCACGTGCAACAGGACCTTGTAACTCGTCGATAATGTTACAAACAACTGCTCCCATTCCCTCTGCATCAGCTGCCATTGCTTCATTTGGTGCTAAAGCAACAAGTGCCAATAGCATAAACGTAAATGTAGTACCGAAAGTACCACTGTCAAGATTAAACCTAGCTTTACAGTAGCTGGTAATCTCTTTAGTTTTAGTTATAAAATTCATAAAGAACCTCCAATTAATAATAAAAAAATTTCAACAGTTCGAATAAAAATTAACTCGATTTAAATTAATAAATTAAAGAAAATCTCTACCCTTATCTATTAATGTAGCACCGTATGATTAAAGTTTTATTACAAAAAGAATATTTCTTATAATATTTTGTTTTTTTTCATGACTTTTAGTTAAAAATATAAAAATCTTGCAGTGTTCCCAGATATTTACCACGCTCATCATCAGAAAAAACATCAACATTCTCAGGGCTGTCCGATGATATCAAGACATTTTTATCAGTAGGTAGAAAGTACACATCCCCTGATGCAAGATACTCATTTTCAACTAAATTATCCGAATAATTCAACTTTATGCCCAAATCACTTTTTGCCATTAACATAATTTTGTTGTGAACTTCTTTTTTAAAAGCAAAACCTGCATATTGGTGTTTATGCATGCCATGCAGCTCTATTCCCACCCCCTCAACAAATGAAAGGTCATCAGACTGAGGAGCCTTATAAAATATAAAGAATATCAATAAAAGTAAGACACAAAACAAATAAACAGGTTTATTCGAAGATATCATTCTGTCCTCAACATTTATAAAGAACGAAGAGTCATGGGATACACCTTTATTAACGGACAGCTCATTGTTTAATGACCTGAACCTGTTTGTTATCTCATTACTGTTGAGACCAAGCCATGCGGAATACGATTTTAGATACCCCAATATATATATTTCATTAGATAAAGAGGATATATCACCGCTTTCGAGTACTTCAAGATATTCAGACCTTACTTTCAGTTCCTTAGCCGCCTGCTCGATCTTAAATCCCTGACTTTCCCTAGTTTCTTTTAAGAGGCTACCTACTTCTTTCATATTTTAATTAATGATAAAATTAGTATAATTCTAAACTATACTTCCGAATATAAAAATAAGTTAGTTTAAATTTACAAAAATTGAAACCTTTTTATTTACTTACTTATCGGACCTTTATCTTTTTTGAAAAAATCTTCGGCACCCGTAGCTAAACCTGACGACCACGACTTTGATTTTATGCTCGGCTTACTAATAGAACCCGAACGATTACGCTTTGTGGACAGACCTTCAACCGTTCCATCGGAAAGATGGCGTTTATGTTCAGCCCCGTCAATATCAACATCATTCTCATTACCGTCGGAAGAACTTAGAGTAGACGCACTAGATAAGCCTGATGACTTGCGCTCAATAGAGGATACGTGAGAAGGGTTCCTGCTAACTCCGGACATCACCGTATCACGAATCCCTTCGAACTCATATTTTGAATTAGCGACACTTACCGCTGACGAATCACTTGTTAAAGGCGGAGTTGAAACATTAGAGGAGTGTTTGGACAAATCCCTTGACTTACCTGCAGATGCAATAACATACATATAATTACCTAACTCGGCAGGCAACCCGGGGATAATGCTTGTAAGGCATGACTCAACCTGTGCCAGAATAGCATACTTGAACAAGGTATCCTGATGTATAGCGTTGCTTATACCGACCGTTGCTCCTTCAAAACCGGCTTTTTCAAACTCACTTTTTATACTTTTTTCGGTATATAGCTTGTATGGCAACACTGTGCCGTCAGGTCTTTTATATAGAACGACATCGTCTTCTACAACATCATCGGGAGCACGCTTCATATCCCTTAACATTCCGAAAGCTTCCTGTTCCTTTGTAAAACGCCTTTTACTAGGAAGTGTCGCATACATAGCACCTCCTTCCCTTAACATTTCATTGAAAACGGAAAGAGCCTTCACACGCTCACTTTCCTTGGTTATATGGGAAAGAGGCCCGAATACGGAAATTACCATATCCACCGGACCTATCAGCTTCTTACTATGCTTTCTTTCATCATTCTCGTCATTATGAACAAATGTAACTTTCAAATTTCCCTTAACGGCAGAACCGGCATTATAACCGCCATATCCGAGTTCACTTATCTCTTTTTTTATTTCTTTGAACTTAACATTATCCAAACCGTCAAAACGGCTTCCTTCTTTACTGCACCGATTATAATCAGCTAACCTTTGCCTAAACTTTTCAAGCCCTCCGGAACTTATATCATACGCTATATAGTGGACATTCTTACCTTGCCTTTGTGCTTCTTGTGCAACTTTCAATACTTCACCGAAATTGCGCCCGTCTCCACTACCGTGATCCACCAAAGTGAACGTATCCCCTTCAAGCTTTGAAAGTATTCTAGAGGCCGTACGCTGTATATTTTCACTATCCTTAGGTAATACCGGACCAAAAAACCTAGGGTCATCGGGATTCCTTATATCTGCGTTATTATAGTTATGTTGCTTTTGGTACTGACCGTCAAAATACCCGTCATATATCTGTGCCTTATTCTTTCTGCCGTCAAAATTACTATCAGCTTTCATATTATTATTAAATTTTAGAGTTAGATTATCTTAAGAAATTTATACATTGGTTATTAATTGCATAATATATAATATCATAATATATAATATAATGTAAAATGCTAGGCAATATTAAATTCTTAATAGTATTAAAAAAACTTCAAATTTTTACAACTATAAAAATTAGTTCGCAAGGTAATACTACTATATAATAAAGACATCATGATCAATAGGACTATTAAAAAAACAATTTCCATATCAAGCCAATATTTGCTGTTTTCCGTAATCGCACCATTGGCACTATTGATATTATTAGTTATTATCGGTTTTCTTAATTACAAGATTATCCAGAAAGACATACAAAATAATCTGATATCGGAATCATCGATCATAGCTGATAATTTTACCGAGCCTCTTTTTTATATAGAAGGCTTTGCAAGAATAATATCTGACAGGATATCACTTTTAAATGACCCTTCCCCTGAAGAAATAGCACAAATACTGAAAAATAGTACGATTCCTTCGGCAAATAGTCATGATGTCTTCACATGGACACTCTTTGACTTCGTAGATAAAAACGGAAACGTAACGGCAAGCAGCATACACGGTGTTTTACCTAATCCTAAAACCGTTTTATATGATAAGAGAAGCTGGATGCAAAGAGCGCCTGAGGAGCCGGGAAGACTTTTCTTATCAAAACCGGATATCGGAATAACTAGCGGAGAATGGATAATTCCGGCAGGTCTTGGGGTTGAGAACTATAAAAATCAATTCTTAGGAATAGTATCAATAGGCATTAGTATAAAAAAAATTGCGACAAGACTCATAGACAAATCTACCGACTATGTAAATTTCCTTATAATTGACAGAAACGGCTATGTATTGATAGACTCAAAGGATCTGTTAAAAACAGAAAAACCGAATGACTTGGACAAGATAAATTTCGATCCTAGCTTCAACGGTATTCTAACAAGTGCTAAAATTGAACATAAATCGGACACTTATACACATTTAAGAAGAATAGCTAAATACGATTATTATATTGCCATAGGGCAAAATAAGCAGGCGGCACAGAAATTATTCAATGAGAAGGTTTTACCTCAGATACTTCAAACAGCGGCAATGGGTATATTCACCTTAATGTTACTTTTCTTTTTCAAGTATAAACTGGTATCGCCGATATCATCATTATCAACAACGGCAGAATCACTGATGAAAGGCGGAACTAATATAAGTTTGCCGCGTGGCGGTCCTATGGAAATACACATTCTGTCAAAACAACTACTCAACTTAAGACGTTATATCAAACGCATACAGCGTATCGACAAAAAACTTTTTAAAGCCAAACAGGAAGCCGAGAGAGCTAATAAAGCGAAATCTGACTTTCTGGCGAATATGAGCCATGAGTTACGGACACCGCTTAATGCTATAATCGGCTATTCCGAGATAATACAGGCTCAAATGTTCGGGAGGGTCGGAAATGATAAATATGTCGAATATGCCAATGATATACACCAGTCCGGCATTCACCTTTTAAACCTTATAAACGATGTACTCGATATCTCAAAGGCAGAAGCCGGTAAGTTCGAAATAATTGAAGAAAACGTCGATATAGGTGAAGCTGCAATAGAAAGCCTGAAACTGATTCAGGAGCAAGCAGCACAAAAGAAAATACCTATAATAACAGACATACCTGAAAAACCTGTTTTAATATATGGCGACAAATTACGTATAAAACAGATTATCATAAATATTCTTTCCAATGCGGTAAAATTTTCGGACTCAGGTCAGGCAATCACCTTTGAGGTAAAAGAGAAAAACGGCGTAATAATTAAAGTCGCCGACAAAGGCATAGGTATATCACAGACCGACATTCCTAAAATACTTGAAAAGTTCGGACATATAAAAAACTCGATGGTAAGACAATCCGAGGGTACGGGGCTTGGCTTGTGGCTTACGAAAATGCTGGTTGAAGCACACGGAGGTATATTAAAAATCGACAGTAAAGTAGGCGTAGGTACGACGGTTACCGTATTTTTCCCCGATAGCGTTGTTATAAAAGATTAGATTTCAGTACGATTTTAAAAAATTCTATGTTTATTGCACACTAAAACGTCATACTATGGCTTGACCATATTATCCAAGCTATAGTAAATTTTTACTTTCCTCTTTATTTAAAACTATTCGAATGCTAAAATTAAATTAATACACATATTAAAGGCAAAATTATGAACGCTCCATCACCCAATGTAGGTGCAGAATTAGGTGCAAAATTATCAAGCATGTCCCAAGGTGGTGGCGGCGGTCAGTCAGGTATAACCGGAAGAATGTTCTTCTTTGACACGTCGGACGGTCAGCCGTTTTTTAAAGATCATGACTATCTGACACAAATGGCAGGTTCGGTCGCAATATTAAACTTTGGAAAGGCAAGCATTGACGGAGGTCTCTTAGATACTGTTTTAAGAGGAATAAAAGCCGATAAAGAAACAGCTTTCAAAACTCCCGAACTCGGTGCGGGCGGTGCAATGGATTTTAGACCTGAAGCTTCGGCCCCTCCTGCGGAAAGTAGTGCTGCAAGTATCGCAGGCACTGCCGCAAGCAGTGAATCATCAAGCAGTAGTTCCGATAGTTCCGGTGATGCACGTGCATTTCCTACAACTATGGGTACAAGCCGTGGTATGCAGGACATGCAATTTGCAGGTGATGTAGCTATGGACAGAATAGGATTGCTGACACCATCTGCCACACCGGGAATGGGAGCCGCAAAAAGCGTCGGTATGGAAGTATAACCAAGCTATTGTTCGGCCAGCTTATCTATTATTTTATCGATTTTCTTCAATCTTTCAGGTAAGTCGCCTAAAAGAACGGCAAGCTCTTTTAGGCCGTCTTTCATTTTAGCCTTGGCACCTATATTCTCTTTTGCCCAGACTTTTATCCAGTCTTCGGCCTGATGCCACATATTGACTTCGGGATAAAGTTTCTGCCCGACTCCTTCGATTAGTACCATTGTTTTTTGTAGCAACAACAATTGCGGCTGCGTTTCCATTTCAAAATCTTCCGTTACCTTAAACAGCATGGCAAGAAGCCTTGCGATGGATATCTGAGCGACAGGCAGCCCCATGATAGGCTCGCCTATTGCCCTGCAAGCAAGCATAAAGTCCTGTTCCGATTTATGCTTAGGTACATATCCGGCATCAAAATGTATCTTTGCAACATGGGCATAATCACCGGATAAAAACCCTCTTAATATTTCTGCTACATATATTTTTGTCTGCTTATCGAGCCTGCCCATAATACCGAAATCAACAGGCACTATATTACCTTCAGCATCTACAAACAGGTTTCCCGGATGTATATCGGCGTGAAAAAACCCGTCCCTGTATGACTGGTTTAAAAACGCCCTTGATAGTCTTGCTGTTATCTTTTCAAGGCTATGTCCGGCATTAACCAATGCCTCACGGTCATTGACAGGTATGCCGTTTATCCACTGTGTAACCAGCACCTTTTCCGATGTTAGATGCCAAAAAACCTTCGGTACATATATACCTTCATCATTCTTACAGTTTTGCTTTAATTCCGATGCGGCAGCGGCTTCCATTCTAAGGTCAAGCTCCTTCTTGACGGAATCTGCGAACACATCTACAACCGCTTTAGGGCGTAGCCTGCGGAATTTTTTAAAGGTTTTTAAGAACTTAGCTATTAAATAGAATAATTTTATATCACGGTGGAATTTTTTTTGAATGCCCGGACGCAGTATTTTTACCGCCACTTCATGCCCGTCAATCGTTATCGCTTTATGCACCTGTGCTATAGATGCAGCAGCAACAGGTTCTTCACTAAATTCTAAGAACATTTTATTTATCGGCTTACCAAGCTCTTTTTCAATGATTACCCTTGCCTGACCGGACGGAAAAGGAGGTATTTTATCCTGTAGGCTTGTCAGGCTATCGGCAATCTCCTCCCCCACCAGATCAGGACGTACGGATAATGTCTGCCCTAGCTTTATAAAGCTTGGACCTAATCTTTTAAAGGCAATACAAAGTTTCTTTCCTCGTTCCTTGCGACCGGATAAAACACCCGATGATAATAACACGATAAATATCCTTATCATGCTCGGCGTAACTCTTATCAAACTAAAGATACTTGCAATAAAATTAAACATTTAAAATCCTAATTGGCAAAATCCGTTCGTAAGATACAAAATTATTAAATATATAGCAAACTACATATACATAAATTCCCCTTCTATTGAATCTCTGACAAAAAAAACTTGATTAATAAATTAATACATTATATTACTAATAATCTAGATATATCGTTTTTATAATAAAAAAAGAGGATACGACTTATGACGCAAAATAAAAACTCAAGCTTTCAAAACATGGTTAACTGCATGAAATCCAACGATATGAACAATGAGGCATGTCAGGAACTTTCCGAGCAATTAAAACAATCATCAAAGTTAACTATGGCAGACATACCCAAAGAGCCGACTTTTAACCCTTCGGAGAAAGGTTTTGCAAAAAAAGTCAGCCGAGGATCCGGTGCAATAAGTCCCGATTCATTTACTAAACAGAAAGGAAATTATGGTGCATTTGTAAGTCAAACATCATCATCAGGCAGAATATATTAATACAAAATACGCCAAATACAAAGAAGAAAGCTCCCTGATTCAGGGGGCTTTCTTTATATCTTCCAACCGCTATGGATAGCCACTACCCCGCCGCTTAAATTAATATATCTAACATTTACAAATCCATTATTTTCTATCATCTGCCTGAATGTTTCCTGATCCGGGAATTTCCTGATACTCTCTACCAGATATTGATATGAACCGCTATCGGAAGCTATTATCTCGCCCATTTTAGGTATTACATTAAAAGAATAAAAGTCATAGAATTTTTGTAATATGGTATTATCCACCTTTGAAAATTCCAGACACAAAAAACGTCCGCCCGGTTTTAATACCCTATATGCCTCAGCCAGTGCAGCATTGATATCGGTCACGTTGCGGATACCGAAAGCTATTGTATAATAATCATATTCATTATCGGGAATCGGCATATATTGTGCGTCGGCACACACCCAACTGATGTCGCCTTTAATGTTCTTATCTATTGAGTTTTTATAACCCTCACGTAACATATTATGGTTAATGTCGGCTATGGTAACACTGCCGTTTTCCACATTTTTAAGAAACCTGAACGCTATATCTCCCGTACCGCCCGCAACATCTAATAACCTTGAATAAACCCTTGGGCTTAACACTCTGATAAACTTATCTTTCCATAAACGGTGAGTACCCATACTCATAACATCGTTCATGATATCATATTTAGAAGCCACATTATCGAACACACCTTTTACCAAAGGTGCTTTTTCGTCTTTATCTACTTCCCTGAATCCGAAATGGGTTTTCATTGCTATGTTGTAAGTTGTAAGTTGTAAGTTGTAAGTTTTTATAATATATTCTCACAACTTGCAACTCGTAACTTACGACTAACATTATGCCTGAATTACCTGAAGTAGAGACGGTCTGCCGCGGATTACGCCAATCCATATTGAACAAGAAGATTACCAAGGCACAAAATTTCCGTCCGAATTTACGCATACCTTTTCCTGCAAATTTTTCAGAACATTTAAAGGACAAAACGGTTAAGTCCGTTGGGCGGAGGGCTAAATATATAATAATAACACTGGACGATGACAGCGTAATAATTGCACATCTTGGCATGAGCGGAAAAATGATAGTACATCGGAATTTCCAAAACAGGCGTGAAAAACATGACCACGCCATCTTTCAGTTTGAAGACGGAATGGAAATGGTTTTCAATGATACCAGACGTTTCGGGCTGATTACATTTTCTGATATTGCCAATCTTAATTCACATAAATTAATTGCAAATCTTGGTCTTGAACCGCTGGAAGAAGCCTTTAACGGGCAATCTTTATATGAGATACTAAAAAACCGCTCCACCCCTATAAAAAACACTATAATGGACGCATCTTTGATAGTTGGTGTGGGCAATATATATGCCTGCGAAGCGTTGTTTAGAAGCCGGATAAACCCTACAAAGAAATCAAATACACTGACCGAGAAACAGTGTGAAGATTTAGCACTAAACATCAAGAAAATATTGCTGGAGGCTATTGAATCAGGCGGTTCAACCTTACGGGACTATGTGCAGTCCTCAGGAGGAACGGGGTATTTTCAGCATAATTTTAAAGTTTACGGACGTGGTGGAGAGCCTTGCAATATCTGCGAAAATGAGCTAATAAGAATTAAGCAGTCCGGACGTTCAACTTTTTATTGTCGTATCTGCCAAAAATAATTATGGATAATTTATACCGCAAACCGCATATTTAAAACCATGCTTTCGATTAAATCGTTTGGATAAAACTAATGAAAAAAACAGCCTTACTTTTAATAACAGCTATAATTCTTGCATCTTGTTCGAGGGATTTTGTAAATACTAGCAGGAATACGGTCATTGAAAAATTCCCTAACCTTGTTAAGCAAAATTATGTTTCAGGCATTGAAGATATGCCGGTTTATCATGGCTTTAAGGAACAAGAAGGTGCGGCAATATCATACGACACCACGAATGGAAGAATCATTAACGCCGAGTTTTACAGCCCTGACGCAAGCGTTTCAGATGTAAAACTTTTCTATGAAGCAACCCTGCCGCAGCTTGGCTGGAGTGTTGTTGAGCCTGATATTTACAGGCGTGACGGTGAAACTTTAGAGCTTAACATCACGAAAAAAAACGGTCAAACAGCTTTAAAATTTACAATAAGACCTTCACTTTCCTAAAGAAATCTCACACTTCAAGTTGTATTTACGGCACACATTGCAAATCTTTCATTGACAAAAGTTTTGTTCGGTCATAAAACAATTCACCTTGATAAAAAATATAAGGCAATTTTTATGTTCGACCTAAATGGGAAAACAGCGTTAGTTACCGGTGCATCAGGCGGAATAGGCAAGGCTATCGCAACTTCGCTATATGAACAGGGAGCGACCGTAATCCTTTCGGGAAGGCGCGAAGACGCTTTAAAAAAAGTAGCATCATCACTGGGGGAAAGAACTCATATCGTAACATGTGACCTTGCCGACAAAGAGCAGGTTGATTCATTATTCGACAGGGCTTGCGAGATAGCCGGACAAGTTGATATTCTTGTTTGCAATGCAGGTATTACCAAGGATAATCTGGTACTCCGCATGAAAGATGAAGAATTTGACGAGGTAATATCAACTAATTTAAAGGCAACATTTACGCTAAATAAAGCCGCCTTTAAAAAAATGATGAAGAAAAAATGGGGTCGTATCATTAACATAGCATCGGTTGTCGGTGTAAGCGGCAATCCCGGTCAGGCAAATTATGTAGCATCAAAAGCCGGTATGATAGGCATGAGCAAGTCTATTGCCTCCGAAGCTGCGGTTAGAGGAATAACGGTAAATTGTATAGCTCCGGGCTTTATAAAAACGGCTATGACAGATGCGTTAAATGACGCACAAAAAGAAAAGATAACAAGCACCATTCCGGCAGGAACTTTCGGTCTGCCTGAGGATATCGCCGCCGCCGCTGCGTTTTTAGCAAGCGACGAGGCAAGGTATATCACAGGTCAGACAATACATGTTAATGGCGGAATGTTGATGGTATAAGGTCAATGTATTTTGGTAATTGACTTTATAAAAAAAATGGCTTTTAGTGGTAGAATGGTTTAGATAAAGTTGGTGTAACCACCTTATTTTTATCTAGAAAACATTAGCTAACAGTCCGTTGTTGGTAATTATTATTGACTCGTATGAATTTACAAATATTATGCATATGAGTTTATATATTTTTTAATTTTTAATTTTAACTTAATTTGGAAAGTAAACATGAGTGACATCGAAAGCAAAGTAAAAAAGATCGTTGCGGAACACCTTGACGTTGAGGAAAGCAAAATTTCTGCTAATGCTAGCTTTATTGATGACCTAGGGGCAGACAGCCTAGATCAGGTCGAGCTTGTTATGGCTTTTGAGGAAGAGTTCGGTTGTGAGATACCTGACGATGAAGCTGAAAAAATCGTTACTCTACAGGACGCAGT
Organism: Pseudomonadota bacterium; assembly: GCA_027620075.1. Classification (NCBI taxonomy): domain Bacteria; kingdom Pseudomonadati; phylum Pseudomonadota; species Pseudomonadota bacterium. Next base: position 133,009 of record JAQCEY010000005.1, read on the forward strand.
TGCTTTCATTAAGTCCGTACAAGAAGCGGCTTAATAACTCAAAGTTTATATTCATTAGATATTACGTATATATATGAGACGTGTTGTTGTAACCGGTTTGGGTCTTGTTACTCCGCTTGCGTGCGGTGTTAAGCCTACATGGGAAAGAATCATTAAGGGCGAGTCGGCGATTCGCCCCATAAAAAGGTATGATCTTTCAGACCTGCCTGCAAGGATAGGTGGTGAAGTACCTCCGATATCCGAGCAGGAAGACGGCTTTGACGCAGATAGCGTAATGCCTAAAAAAGAGCAACGCAGGGTCGACACTTTCATACTATACGGAATGGCGGCAGCTATTCAGGCGGTTGAAGATTCGGGCTGGAAGCCTACCGATGAGGAAGGCTTGCAGCGTACCGGTGTTACCATCGGCTCCGGTATCGGAGGTCTGCCTTCGATTGAGGAAAATTCAATCTTAGTACATGAGCAAGGTCCGCGAAAGTTAAGCCCTTTCTTTATTCCTGCCAGCCTTATAAATCTGGTATCGGGTCATATATCGATAAAATACGGCTTTCAAGGTCCTAACCACTCGGTTGTTACTGCATGTTCTACAGGTGCACACTCCATTGGTGATGCATCACGTTTTATTCAGTATGGTGATGCTGACGTTATGGTAGCAGGCGGTGCAGAGTCGGCAATTTGCCGTATCGGAATTGCAGGGTTTGCCGCTGCCAGAGCATTATCGACAAATTTCAACGACACTCCGACAAAAGCCTCCCGCCCATGGGATAAAGACCGTGACGGTTTTGTTATGGGTGAAGGTGCGGGTGTAGTAGTACTCGAAGAATACGAACATGCCAAAAAACGAGGTGCTAAAATTTACGCCGAAGTTGTAGGATACGGATTATCCGGTGACGCATATCATATTACCTCACCTGAGCCGGGCGGCAGCGGCGGTTACAGAGCAATGAAAGCGGCTCTGGGGCATTCGGGATTAGATATAAGCGATATTGACTATATCAACGCACACGGAACATCAACTCCGATGGGAGATACTATTGAGCTTGGTGCGGTGAAAAAATTATTCGGCGACCATGCATATAAGCTTTCAATGTCATCGACAAAATCATCTATCGGTCACGCACTAGGTGCTGCCGGAGGTATTGAGGCGATATTGGCGATATTGGCTATGAACAATAATATTGCCCCTCCTACTTTGAACCTTGATAACCCCGATGAAGGCTGTGACATTGATTTAGTTCCTCATAAAGCTAAAGAACGTGAGATAAAAGCCGTTTTATCAAATTCATTCGGCTTTGGCGGCACTAACGCTTCTTTAGTTATGAAACAGGTTTAACTCAATAAATTAACCGGAGGTTAGCGTGAATGAAGATTCTCCGGTAATTGAAAGCCAAAAAAAATCATCTGTTTTGGGCAAGCTGTCCCAATTATTCGCTGTGCTTGTTATTTTGGGTTTTATTACGGTCGGGTCTGCCTTTTTCTATAGCGTACAATATTTTACCGGTAGCGGCTCTTTAAATGAAGAAAAGATAGTCGATATCCCCGAAGGAAGCTCCTTAAAGGCGATAGCCGCAAAGCTAGCTGATGAAAATGTAATCTCTTATCCCGAGATATTCACGACATGGATAAGGATAACCAAGCCTGAAAAAACAATGAAAGCAGGTCAATACCGCTTTGAGGCAAATATTTCCCCTGAAGCTGTTTTTCATAAATTAGAGCAAGGTGATGTAATAAAATATAGCCTGACTATACCTGAGGGGCTTATGACCTCACAGATAATAAAGCTTATAAATGAAGCTCCCAACATGAGCGGTCAGATAACTTCCGATATAAAAGAAGGCGAACTGCTTCCCGAAACTTACGAATACACATACAACTATGACCGGCAAAAATTAGTTGAGCGTATGAAGGCATCAATGCATAAAGCCTTAGACGAAGCATGGGAAAAACGTGCCGATAATTTACCTATAAAATCAAAAGAAGAAGCTCTTATCCTTGCCTCTATAATTGAAAAAGAAACAGGCGTTTCCTCAGAAAGGGAAAGGGTTGCCGGAGTTTTTATTAACCGTTTGAATAAGGGTATGCGGCTACAGACAGACCCTACCGTTATTTATGCCATAACTGAAGGTGAGTATGTTTTGGAAAGACCCCTGTCACGTAAAGACCTGCAATCAGATTCACCTTATAATACATATGAAAATTTCGGGCTGCCCCCTACCCCTATTGCCAACCCCGGGAAAAAATCTATTGAAGCGGCTTTAAATCCGATGCAAACTGATGAATATTATTTTGTAGCCGACGGGACAGGCGGACATAAATTCTCCTCTACTTTAAAGGAGCATAATAAAGGCGTGCAAAAATGGCGAAAAATAAACAGCGAAAATAAGGAAAAGAGCAAGCAACAGGAATTGAGTAATTAATATGGAAAACATTATATATACTGCACTTGTAATATGCTCTTATTTGGCAGGTTCGATACCTTTCGGTCTATTATTCACAAAAGCTGCCGGTTTAGGAGATATAAGGAACATAGGCTCAGGCAATATCGGTGCTACTAATGTAATGCGTACGGGTAATAAAAAACTTGCACTTGCCACATTATTTTGCGATGCGGTAAAAGGCGTTATTGTAATAATAATTGCAAAACAAATAGATGCACCCGGAGAAATAGTTTCGTTATGCGGTTTGTTTGCAGTAGTAGGACACGTATTTCCGGTCTGGCTAAAGTTCAAGGGCGGTAAAGGGGTTGCGACCACCCTTGCCGTTTATCTGGCTTTATACCTACCTTTGGGTATATTTGCCTGCATAGCATGGCTTGCAGCATTTTACATTTCACGCATGTCGTCATTTTCGTCAATATCTTCGATTATACTGGCAAATACCGTTTCAATCATATTGGGTGGTGACGGTCTGTTCTTTATTACACTGATAATAACGGTTATAGTCGTGTATAAGCACAAGGAAAATATCGAACGGATTATGAGCGGAAAAGAAAAAACTTTTACAAAAAGTACTGAAGCGTAAAAGATTACTTACCCAACATATCATTCACAAAGTCGGATAGGCTATGTTGCCTTGTACGTTTCAGACGTTCGGCTTTTAATATATAAAGTATGTTAAGCAGACTTGTATCTATATTATCGTTAATAATAACATAGTCATATTCGTTCCAATGGCTTATCTCGTCACTGGCTCTTGCCATTCTGCGTTCGATCACATCGGCTGAGTCCTTGCCTCTTGTTATTAGCCTTCTTTTTAACTCATCCATAGATGGTGGCAGGATAAATACACTAACAATATCATCACGTGCTTTTGATGTAAGCCGTCTTGTTCCCTGCCAGTCAATATCGAACAGAACATCTTTACCTTCGGATATGGAATCTTCAACTTTCTTTCTTGGAGTTCCGTAATAATTACCGAAAACTTCGGCATATTCATAAAAGAATTTCCTGTCTATTTTTTCCTCAAACTCTTTTTCATTAATGAAAAAATAATCTTTTTCATGTACTTCATTATCCCGTGGCGGACGAGTAGTTGACGATATCGACATTACAAGGTTATTGTCATTTTGCATTAGAAGGCGTGATATGGTTGTCTTACCCGCTCCCGATGGAGAAGATAAAACAAACATAAAGCCTCTGCGATCTAATTTTTGTTCAATTGACATATAAAAATCCTATCCAAAACTATTTTGATAACATAGTATCTATAATTATTTAATAAAGAGTTAAACAAAATAATAAAATGTCCCGATTACCAAATAAAATTCTTATAACCGGAGCGTCAAGCGGCATAGGTGCCGAGCTTGCAAAGCAATATGCCGCCGAAGGTATAAACCTTTACCTGACTGCACGCAATGAAAAACGCCTCAAAGAGGTAAAAAAGGTATGCACCGCGAAAAAGGCAAAAGTCCATATAAAAATACTGGATATAAAGGATAAAGCGGAATTGACAAACTGGATAAGCTCAATTGATGAACTTGACCTTGTCATAGCCAACGCAGGAATATCAGCAGGAACAGGCGGAGGTGGCGAGAGTGTTGAACAGGTTGAGAACATATTTAGCACAAATATTGACGGCGTTATACACACTATCCACCCTGCAATTGATATTATGAGAAAGCAAAAACGCGGACAGATAGCTATAATATCATCGCTTGCAGGCTATAGAGGCTTGCCAAGTTCGCCTGCATATTCGGCAAGCAAGGCGGCCGTAAGAGTTTATGGCGAGGCATTAAGAGGAACATTGCAAAAAGAAGGTATAAAATTATCGGTTATAACACCAGGATATATAAAAACCCCGATGACCGATGTAAATGATTTTCCCATGCCGTTTTTAATGGACGTAGACAAAGCCGCCTCAATTATAATAAAAAAGCTTAAAAAGAATCCTGCAAGGATAGCCTTCCCTTTTCCGCTGTATTTTATAATATGGCTGGTAAGCTGCTTGCCGCCTGTTATTACAGACCCTATCTTTGCAAGATTGCCGGAGAAGCCTAGCCAAAAACCATCATGCGATTAGCTAATAATTTTTTAATAAATTATATACTTACTCCGCACTTAATTGTATTATATATATATTACCATACGACTATAACAAAAAATTATTGTAATACGATTAACTCATGAATGATTATTATTTGGTCATTGCACCACCTAAATCAACCTCAACAGCATTTACAAGATCACTTGCAACTAATACCGGTTTAACGGCTATACACGAGCCTTTCATGCCGGATCAGGAAATTTCCTCCCCCGAGGACTTAGAAAGAATTACAAAAAACAGGCGTAATAGAGGATAGAATAAATTTATTTTGAAGCTGATGGACTCAATATCAGACAACGATATTCCAGAAGACAATCTTGTCGCACAAAACAAAGATGACATAATAGAATATTATAATGGTGACATAGAAGAACAGATAGAAAAAACACAAAATCCGATTATATTTATTGATATTCCGCCTGAGGAGTTATTCCTAAAATTATTAAAGTCACGTACCGAATCAATATCCCCTACAGATTGGCAAACAAAGAAAGACGCTATAAAAGAAGAAATATCAGAGAAAAGTAGAGAGTCGACAAAAGAAACTAAAGATCATATCTCCAGAATAAAAGAACTAAAGGATTTTGCACAAAGCAATAATAAACAAGTCGTATCAATTTCCAGCGATATAATACGTACAGATCCCGAATCTGCTATTAGAAAAACTCTGGAAGCTTGGGGAAAAGCCAAAAAAGAAACACCCGTTTCAACCCAAATGTTACCTGTGACAGAAGAATTTAGCAATCTTAGAAAAGCCGGTGATGCCGTATATTACCTTGGTGAAGATGCATGGGTTTCAAATGAAGATAAAAAGCGAACAAAGCTGGAAAAAAGACCTAAATTTGAAGTAAAAGAAGAAACCAAAAGGTCAGTTGACACGATATTTAGCAATTCCGGTTTTTTTGAAGAAGGTTACGCCCAATTATTAGATAAAGAAGAAAATAATTTATTTGGCTTCAAAAGAGGGGAATATATTGATAACGAACTATTCAAGATACGTAATTTTATTGGAAGAGGCGGTAAAATAGGGGATATGAATCCGATAGAGATACAGGAACATATACTTAAAGGGGAAGGGTTCAAAGAATATTTAGAAGAAACGATACAAAAAAGTATTTCTGCTTTAGATTCCTCAGATGCAAAAGAAAAAGTTCAAAAACGAGTTGCAGATTCAGATAACGACCCGCAACGAAACGTTAAATCAAAGCCGTCCGATTCGGAGAGAAAAACTGCAATTAATCCGGCAAGAATCCTTGAAAGAACAAATCAAGCTAAAAATACCGTACGGTAGTTTTAAATACCACAACAAAAACCTCTATTATATTGATACCGGCTTTTATTACTTGTATTATTAGATTTTTTACAAATCAAATAATACAAACCCATGAAAAGCAAAAACGCCCCCCAAACACACAACTTCAACCCGCAAATACTCCGAGCTTATGATATAAGAGGAATAGTAGGAGATACCCTGACGGAACAGGACGCTTATTTTATCGGAAAATCGTTCGGGACTTTATTATCACAATCTGAAGGAAATAAAAAAATATGCGTTGGTTTTGACGGCAGGCACAGCTCACCCGTGCTTGAAGAAAAGCTTGTAAAAGGATTACTGGAGACCGGTGCAGAAGTTATACGTATAGGGCTGGGTCCTACCCCTATGCTGTATTTTTCCGTTCAGCATTTGAAGGCTAATGGCGGTATAATGATAACAGGCTCTCATAATCCGCCTACCCATAACGGCTTTAAAATGATGAAAAGCAAGCTTCCGGTTTATGGTGATGAGATTCAGGAGTTAGGGCAGATAGCATCATCGGGGCGTTTTGCGACAGGCAACGGAGTTGTAACCTTCGAAGATGTGCATGATGATTATATCGAACATCTTTTCAGTAAATATATAAAATCCGACCTTAAAGTAGCATGGGACGCAGGCAATGGGGCGGCAGGCGATATAATGAAGTCACTTACCGATAAATTAAGCGGCAAACATATATTATTGAACGAGAAGATAGACGGAAATTTCCCTTCCCACCACCCCGACCCGTCGGTTAAAAAAAATATGGAACAGCTAATTGATGCAGTCATATCAAATAAATGCGATATCGGCATTGCCTTTGACGGGGACGGAGACCGTATAGGTGTAATAGATAATAAGGGCAATATGCTCTATGGCGACCAGTTAATGTCTTTATATGCAGAAGATGTCTTAAAGCATAATGCAGGTGCTAAAATAGTAGCTGACGTAAAAACCAGTCAGGTATTATACGACCTGATAGCACAAAAAGGCGGCGTACCTATAATGTGGAAAACGGGACATTCCTTGATAAAAACCAAAATGGCTGAAGAAAAAGCTATATTGGGCGGTGAGATGAGCGGACATATATTCTTTGCCGATAATTTCGGTTTTGATGATGCTTTATATGCGGCTGTAAAACTTTTAAATATAGTAGCAAAACTTGATTGTAGCCTAAGTGAAAAAATAGACCTGCTTCCCAAAACGTTCAACACTCCCGAAATACGTGTTTATGTTGATGAAAAAAACAAGTTCCCAATAGTAGACGAGATAAAGCAAGAGGTTAAAAAATCCAGTGCAAAAGTCAATGACGTTGACGGCATAAGGACATTAACAAAAGACGGCTGGTGGCTACTGCGTGCGTCCAACACCGAAGCAGCACTGGTCATAAGATGCGAATCCGATAGCGAGCAAGGACTAGAAAGATTGAAGGAAAGTATATTCGGTATGTTGCAAAAAAAAGGGATAACGGTTTAAGATAATGTGGGAAGGGGTGTTTGCCCCCTTCGAACCGAGGTGAGATTAACAAAATATTACTTTTTAGGCAATAATATTTATATTTTTAACAGTAGGTTTTTAGAATGAATACATGCATGTTTACAAATCCCATCTAAGCAACAATTAACAATAAGGCAATAAAATAAAAGTCTTAGTTAAAATATGTTTTTGCGGTCACTTGTCATTTACTTCCCTTTCTTATCTTCAATTGCTACACCAGTGATCCATGTGGCAAATGTCAAAAACTCCGAAAAAGTAGCCACCAAATTATTTCTTACTATCGCCAAAACTAAATTTTAAAAAGACTTTGAACTTTGCTTGTAGGGTAATAATATACGTTTCTACCATTTTGTATTTTTCGTAACAAATCCTGATTAATAAGTTTCTTCAAATCAGTTGAAGCTGTAACCTTTCCAATTTCATTCATTTTGCAATGTTCAGAAAGTGAGGTAAAGTGCTGCTTGTCAACCCGCATTTAAAACTGACCCACTTTATGCGTCCAAATTTGACCCACCTGTAGCGTTGGTTTGGGGGGGTTATATTTGTTACATATTGGATTACTGAGTTTGGATAAAAAAGGGTTGGTGAGCCGGACCTCCTGGTATCCGGCGCGAGCCAACCCTTTTTCTTCTGTGGACTATCGTTTATTTACGTTTTTTCATGCGATAGCTGTCGTTACCGGTTTCGATGATGTCGCAGTTGTGACAGACCCTGTCGAGCAGAGCTGTGGTCATTTTTTTGTCAATAAACACTGTTCCCCACTCGCCGAATGTTAGGTTTGAAGTAATTATCAGCGAGGTTTTCCGGTGTATTTTTGACAGCAGGTGGAAGATAAGTTGGCCGCTATTTTTAGCCGGTGGCAGGTACCCAAGTTCATCGAGCACAAGTATATCTATTTTTTCCATCTGCTTTGCCAGCTTGCCGGATTGTCCTTCCAGTTTTTCTCGCTCAAGCCGGTTGGCAAGGTCGACAAGGTTGAAGAACCGCACTTTGCAGCCATTTCTGGCGGCTTTTGATGAGATTGCGACGGCCAAGTGGCTTTTGCCTGTGCCCGGACCTCCAACCATAATAATATTGCGGGAGGTTCTAACAAACTCACCGGTATACAGATGCATAACCTGCTCGGAGTTTATCGGCGTATCGCTAAAAACAAAGTCATTCAGGTCTTTGTTTTCAGGGAATCCGGCGGCTTTCATCCTGATCCGGATTGATTTGAGTTTCCTGCTTTTTATCTCGGATTTGAGTAGTTCATGCAAGGTAACAGCTATGGTGCTTTTGCGTTTTACAGCATCTGATATAACTTCATCATAGGCCTCGATCATACCAAAGAGCCGCATGGACTTCATAGATTTAAAAATGTCATCTCTTGTACTTTGATTTGTTAAATATCCCCTTTCGCTATCGCTCAAATGGGATGCCGCTTCGCGGGCTAATGGCTTATTCATGCCCGTGCTCCCGATAATAAAAAGTTATAGGCATTGCAATCAGCTATAGGAGCATGTTTTAGAGGCAGATAAATAATATCTGCATCCGATACTTCCTCTCCGGCATCACCCTGCCTTAGCAATATGTTGAGTATTACATCCTTACTGATTGCTTTGGCTTTTAAGGCCTCGGCGCAGGCTAACGTGACAGATTCCATTGATTCTATCGGAATATACGATAATATATGGGCGAAGTCTCTTGCCCCACTTGGCTGTTGTTCAAGGTGTTTCCGGACCTCGTTCAACTCATCAGGCAGGGTCATCTCCGCAAATGGTGCGCCATTACGTAATGCTCCCGGCTTGCAGGCAAGTAGCGGGAGGTAGTGCAGCGGATCATAATAAGTTTGCCCTTTAGTAAATTTACGTTCATGTCTGCCAACGATCTTACCCTCATGGATAAACACCACTTTATCGGCGTATGCCTTGCATTGGACGATCTTTCCGGCGCATGAGCAATGAACGCTGTAGATGTTTCGGTCAAAGCGAGCAAGGCAGGTTGTCGATACTTTAACATCTGTCTCCTTGCAGCCATCGAAGGTGAGCGGCACTTTAACAAAGCAATGTTGCTCTTCTGCAAAAACTTCATCCGGAGTCTTGTTTTTATACTCAGGATGTTTATGCGTGGCATTATAGTGATTCAGTCTGCTTGCGAGGACATCATTGAGTTCCTGTAGGCTATCACCACTTGGCATTGGTGTAAAAAACTGCTGACGGTCAATCTGCACCTGACGCTCGACACGGCCTTTCTCGTTGCCACTGGCAGGAGTACAGGCGGTCGGTTCAACGCGATAATGGGCGCAGAGCCTTGCAAAGTTTGGGTTCCATTTGCACTCCTTGCCGCATAAAACCTTTGATACGGCAGTCTTCATGTTGTCATAAATGCCACGTGCCGGTGTGCCACCAAAAAAGGAAAAGGCCCGGATATGCGCATCAAACACCATCTCCTGCGTTTCATTGGGGTAGATATAGCTGAACTTTTTACGTGAATAACATAAAACAAAATGCGCAACCTTTACCGTGACAAGTTCATTATCCGGCAAGACTTTATCCGTGCTCCAGTCAAACCGGTACGCCTCGCCAAGACCAAAAGACAGAGGCACACAGGTGCTAGGCGGCAAAGGCTGATCCTGCTTCTTCCATTTGGCGGCATAACGGCAAACAGCAGATTCAGAACCGCTATAGCCAAGTGTTTGCAGCTCTTCAAACAACTGACGTATTGTTCGCTTAGGCCTTGCAGTTTTATTATCTCGAAGAAGCTTCTCTAACGACTCAAGATGTTCGCCAAGCGCAGGATATGGCCGGCTTGTGCGAGCATAAGACATGGTTTGAGAACCATCCTTGCGGATGATATCCCGCACCGTATTACGCGACAGCTGCATATCGCGACTGATCGCCCTGATACCATCACCACTGCGGTGACGGTTCAGTATTTTTAACTTAGTTTCCATTATTAACATCTCCAAATTATTACTCCTGTTATCGGTTAAAATAACAACAGTATAGGTTGATAATAATGGATCAACTACATAACAAAAAACCCACCATAAGGTGGGTCAGTTTTGAACGCAGATTAACCCATCAAGTGGGTCATTATTGCATGCGGGTTAACAATCAGTCCAGAAGCTGGGGAAACACTACTGATTAAGGATGTGCTGCTGGCTGAACAGGCTGTATGCCGCCTGATTAAAGTACCACTTACTGATGGTCAATTTGACGCTCTTGCCTCTTTTACCTTCAACCTTAGTAGCGGAGCACTTCAACGCTCCACCCTCCGCCGTAAAGTAAACCGTGAGGAACATGATGAAGCGCCAGAGCAATTCATGCGCTGAGTATGGGCTGATGGTAGGAAGCTGAAAGGGTTGGTTCTGCGGAGGGAGACTGAGGTAATTATTTACCTCAGTAATTCAAAATGAAGTTTTAGTATTTATATTTTTTTACAATCTTTATTAAATTTAGTAGTCATTTTTTTAACAAGCATCAGTTTGTTTAACAGCTCCTGGGTTAAGCTTTCAAAATACTCAATGTCTATCTGTTTACCGCATTGTTTCAATGAATATAGCCTTTTTATTTCAATTTCTAAGGCCCTAATTTCATTTTTAGAAATTAACAGATCGCCGCAAAACTTAGTATAATCATCAGGCTCATAATTCTCCACTATTTGTACAGAAGGAGCTTTCTTAAATTTAATAACATATGCCATTAATATGTACCCTGTAACTTATTTCGTACCAGTATTCTTCTTTTTGATGGAATCATAAGTTTTTGAAAGTTCCTCATGATTAAATAAAGTTCCGGTATCCAGTAAAATGGTCATGAAATCTTCGCCCGGAATTAACCCTTTAACAAACTCTTCATCGATATTAGCGTCTGTTTTTGGTGAGTCCTTTATATCTTCTTTCCTCGATTCAATAATATCTGAAACTGCATCTACCAATATACCTATCATCTTATCATCATCTGTTG